>NZ_LVYY01000058.1:0-1054 GCF_001909085.1 Paenibacillus sp. P32E
GTTCCCAGCGGATGAGGAATGTCCTCGAAACGGTATTTACCGCCGTGCTTCAGTTTCTGGCTGACGAAAAATACGTGTCTCTGGAGCATTATTTTGTGGACGGCACTAAGATCGAGGCGAATGCCAATCGCTACACCTTTGTTTGGGGCAAAGCGGTCAGCAAACACAAAGCGAAATTACAGGAGAAGGTACACGCTCTGTTTGCTGACATTGAAGCGGCAGAGCACCAAGAAGAACAGGAGTTCCAGGGAAAGGACCTCGCCGAATTCGGAGAATCTTGTGAGATGAACAGTGAGAAGCTAGAAACCCTGACCCAGGTGCTGGAGTCTAAGCTCCTGGACAAACCTAAAGACAAACCTCTGAAAAAAGCCGTTTGGAAGCTTCGGAAGGATTTGCTGCCCAGATTACTGAAGTACGAACAGTACCAGAGGCTACTTGGCGACCGGAACAGTTTTAGCAAGACCGACCCGGATGCGACGTTCATGCGGATGAAGGAAGACCACATGCGAAATGGTCAACTCAAACCGGGTTACAATGTACAAATCGGAACGGAAAACCAGTTTATTTTGGCGTACAGTCTACACCAAAGACCGACGGATACCCGCTGTTTACAGCCGCACATGGAAAAGGCAAAAAAGATCTTGGGTAAACTTCCTAGGGCGGTGATTGCGGATGCAGGCTACGGTAGTGAAGAAAACTACGCCTATCTGGAAAAGGAAGCGATTCAGGCGGTAGTGAAATACGGAAGCTACCATAAAGAAAAGAGTAAAGCTTGGAAAGAGAATGTCGGAAAGATTGAGAATTGGACATACAACAAAGCCGAGGATACATGGACGTGCCCAGCTGGACAAACGCTGCATTTCCGCAAAGAAAGCAAGGAAACGCTGGGGAGTGGATATGAAATTCGAAAACGTCATTACCGTAGCCAGAGCTGCGAGGGCTGCCCACTGAAGGAACAATGTACGAAAGCCGAAGGAAATCGAGAAGTGGTCGTCAGTTTGGAACGATTGCGGTACCAGAGTCAGGCTCGGGAGATTCTACGGAGTGAAGAAGG
>NZ_LVYY01000059.1:0-1009 GCF_001909085.1 Paenibacillus sp. P32E
AAAGTGCCGTAGCCGAAGCAGACTTCCGGCAACCGAAGGTTGCCGGAAGGGCAGGGTGTCTTCCGTAAGGAAGAATCCGAAGGGCCTGCAGGCAAAGTCCAGCCCGGAATGCAGTGAACCAGAGGTGGCGGCGATGCTGGGTGACCCGCCGTAAAAACGGGGAAACCTATACGAAATCGTATATCTTACAGGAAAACACACAAAGGGAAATGACCTGCAAGACTCATCGACGTGATTAGGGTCAGGATGGATGGAACAGAAGGTGCAGATAACTGAGGGAAGTCTCGTAGTCTCCTTGATGCAAACGCGAACAAGGTAGGGGCGGTATAACCGAAAGGGAAAACCAAGCCGAAGGGTTGCGAGATGGCGGATCGTTCCGTAGTAGTGAGCAAGTCCGGGCCAATGAAAGCTGGTAACAGTCTGGAGGAGAAAACCCGGATGAGTGTGCGCCTGGAATTTTTTTTTTTTTGAAGGCGAGCAGCCAGAGAAAAAAAAGTGGTGCCGCATACCCTGCTCTCACTCCAAAAGAGGAGAGACAGAGGCGAAGGGAACGTGCTTTGTCAAAGACTGTGAGTGTTCGCGAGTGGATATCGTAAGCGCCGTAAACCAGCGAGGGTTTGACCGAGAGGGTGAGGCCCGCCGAGAGCGAGAGAGCGCTTGGGGAATGAGGCAAACTGGCGACCTGAGTACATCCAAGGCAGCAGGAGCGATTGAATTTTTTTTTTCTAACACGCAGTTGCCGGGATGGAACAAGAAAGGAATCGATATCTGTAACGGAAACAAGACCAGCCTGGTGAGTAGCGGTAAAGGTGGTGAAACACCAATGAAACCGAAAAGACGTTACTATTCCCTAATCGATAAGGTTTACCAAATGAACAATCTGGACGAAGCCTGGCTGTCGGTGAAAAAGAATCAAGGAAGTGGCGGTATCGATGGTGTCAGCATCGGGATGTATGAGAAGAATGTAAGCACGAACCTAAGGGAACTCCAAAGGTTATTGCAGCAGGGC
>NZ_LVYY01000060.1:0-894 GCF_001909085.1 Paenibacillus sp. P32E
ATTTGTTCCAGTTTCGCACTGTCAATCTCGGCGGACTCGCCGAGTTCGTTCAGGTCCTGGCCACGGTGTTCCTGTTCTTCTCGTTTCTCTGCGGCCTCAATGTCGACAAACAAAGCATGTACCTTTTCTTGGAGTTTGGCCTTATGCTTACTAACCGCTTTGCCCCACACAAAGGTGTAACGATTCGCGTTGGCCTCGATCTTGGTGCCATCCACGAAGTAATGCTCTAGGGAAATGTATTTTTCGTCCGCAAGAAATTGAAGCACGGCGGTAAATACCCTTTCAAGGACGTCCTTCATCCGCTCAGAACGAAAGCGATTGAGCGTGCGAAAATTCGGACGTTGACGTCCAGCCAGCCACATGAAGGGAATGTTTTCTCGGACCGCTTTGGCGATTTGCCGGGAGGAATAGACTCGCTGCGTATAGGCATAGATAATGACTTTGGTCAGCATTTTAGGATGGTAGCTGTCGCGGCCACCGCCAGGGTAGGCCGCGTCAAAGAGGGCGTCGTCGAGTCGATTTACGGCGGCGTTCACGACACGAACGAGGTGATTTGGTAGGATATCTTCTTCTAAATCCATTGGCAAGCAAAGTGGGTCCATGGTATATTGAATGTACAAAAGAAACCCTCCTTTGAAATGGTTGGTCGCACTTCCATTTTACCAAAAGAGTGGTTTCTTTTTTGCGTTTTTATAAATATTGTAGTATGTTTCCCGCTTAAACAGCGGAGAGGACGGAACGATTGTGGAAAAGCGATAGCGTTCGCCTTTGTGTCCGGATTTTCACCGCTAAGGGGAATAAAAAAAATCTGGACACAAGAGCGATTGGAACAACGGTCCGTTCGCGGAGCGTCCTCACGGAGCACAACGTTTGTCCGACTCCAAAAACAAGGGA
>NZ_LVYY01000061.1:0-889 GCF_001909085.1 Paenibacillus sp. P32E
TCCCTTGTTTTTGGAGTCGGACAAACGTTGTGCTCCGTGAGGACGCTCCGCGAACGGACCGTTGTTCCAATCGCTCTTGTGTCCAGATTTTTTTTATTCCCCTTAGCGGTGAAAATCCGGACACAAAGGCGAACGCTATCGCTTTTCCACAATCGTTCCGTCCTCTCCGCTGTTTAAGCGGGAAACATACTACAATATTTATAAAAACGCAAAAAAGAAACCACTCTTTTGGTAAAATGGAAGTGCGACCAACCATTTCAAAGGAGGGTTTCTTTTGTACATTCAATATACCATGGACCAACTTTGCTTGCCAATGGATTTAGAAGAAGATATCCTACCAAATCACCTCGTTCGTGTCGTGAACGCAGCAGTGAATCGACTCGACGACGCCATCTTTGACGCGGCCTACCCCGGCGGCGGCCGCGACAGTTACCATCCTAAAATGCTGACTAATTATCTACGCGTATACACAGCGCATCTACTCCTCCCGGCAAATCGCCAAAGCGGTCCGAGAAAACATTCCCTTCATGTGGCTGGCTGGACGTCAACGTCCGGATTTTCGCACCCTTAATCGCTTCCGTTCCCAGCGAATGAAGGACGTCCTTGAAAGGGTATTTACCGCCGTGCTTCAATTTCTTGCGGACGAAAAATACATTTCCCTAGAGCATTACTTCGTGGATGGCACCAAGATCGAGGCCAACGCGAATCGTTACACCTTTGTGTGGGGCAAAGCGGTTAGTAAGCATAAGGCCAAACTCCAAGAAAAGGTACATGCTTTGTTTGTCGACATTGAGGCCGCAGAGAAACGAGAAGAACAGGAACACCGTGGCCAGGACCTGAACGAACTCGGCGAGTCCGCCGAGATTGACAGTGCGAAACTGGAACAAAT
>NZ_LVYY01000062.1:0-886 GCF_001909085.1 Paenibacillus sp. P32E
GCCGGTCTCAGTTCGGATTGCAGGCTGCAACTCGCCTGCATGAAGTCGGAATTGCTAGTAATCGCGGATCAGCATGCCGCGGTGAATACGTTCCCGGGTCTTGTACACACCGCCCGTCACACCACGAGAGTTTACAACACCCGAAGTCGGTGGGGTAACCCGCAAGGGGGCCAGCCGCCGAAGGTGGGGTAGATGATTGGGGTGAAGTCGTAACAAGGTAGCCGTATCGGAAGGTGCGGCTGGATCACCTCCTTTCTATGGAGAATCGTTTCCTGCAATGGAAACATTCAAATCGGAAGCTTAGCTTCCAAAACTCAGGTTTAGGCCTGTTACTCACTCGTTGCTCAGTTTTGAGAGTTGAAGCTCTCAAGTAATACCTTGATCCTTGAAAACTGGATACCGAAACGAAAATGCGTTTTAGAACATCTTTTAGCTGAAACTTGTGTAAACAAGTTGAAATAGTTATTAGTATGCTGAAAGCGAAGGTTTTCGATTGTGAAGCGACCTTTGGCTTTAAACAGACTAGCGAACGGATTCATCCGGGAGCGCTGTTTAAAACAAGATGAGCGAACAAGCGAAACACCGGAGCAATGGTTAAGCTAATAAGAGCACACGGAGGATGCCTAGGCGCCAGGAGCCGACGAAGGACGTGGCGAACAACGAAACTGCCTCGGGGAGCTGTAAGCAAGCTTTGATCCGGGGGTGTCCGAATGGGGAAACCCAGCTGTGGTAATTCGCAGTTACTCATACCTGAATACATAGGGTATGCAGAGGCAGACCAGGGGAACTGAAACATCTAAGTACCCTGAGGAAGAGAAAACAATAGTGATTCCGTCAGTAGCGGCGAGCGAACGCGGAACAGCCTAAACCAAGGGGCTTGCCCCTT
>NZ_LVYY01000063.1:0-852 GCF_001909085.1 Paenibacillus sp. P32E
CTGCCGCTTCAATGTCAGCAAACAGAGCGTGTACCTTCTCCTGTAATTTCGCTTTGTGTTTGCTGACCGCTTTGCCCCAAACAAAGGTGTAGCGATTGGCATTCGCCTCGATCTTAGTGCCGTCCACAAAATAATGCTCCAGAGACACGTATTTTTCGTCAGCCAGAAACTGAAGCACGGCGGTAAATACCGTTTCGAGGACATTCCTCATCCGCTGGGAACGGAAGCGATTAAGAGTTCGAAAGTTGGGGCGCTGCCGTCCGGCCAGCCACATGAAAGGAATATTCTCTCGCACGGCTTTGGCGATTTGACGAGACGAATAGATACGCTGAGTGTAGGCGTAAATGATGACTTTGGTGAGCATTTTAGGATGATAGCTGTCGCGGCCGCCGCCGGGATAAGCAGCGTCAAAGATGGAGTCGTCCAGCCGATTGACGGCTGCGTTAACGACACGAACGAGGTGATTTTCTGGAATGTCTTCTTCCAGATCCATTGGCAAGCAAAGTTGGTCCATGGTATATTGAATGTACAAAGAAATCGCTCCTTTTTTGAAATGGTTGCTCGACACTTCCATTTTACCAAAGGGCGATTTCTTTTTGTGATTTTTGAAAGAATTGTAGGAACGTTCCCCCGCTTAAACAGCGGAGAGGACGGACTGATTGCGGAAAAGCGGTAGCGGTCGCCTTGCTCTCCGGATTTTTACCGCTACGGGAAATAAATAAAATCTGGAGAGCACAGCGATTGTAGCAACGGTCCGTTCGCGGAGCGTCCGCACCAAGTGCGCAAGTCCATCCAACTCAAAAACAGCGGGGCTGTCTCAAGTAGCCATTTCATGGCTTTTGAGACAGCCCC
>NZ_LVYY01000064.1:0-846 GCF_001909085.1 Paenibacillus sp. P32E
AAACTAAATAACATGGTAAGATTTGAGAAAACGAATGGGGCGTCAAGCATGATTCAAAGACGGTACGAAATAAGCGATGAACAGTGGGAACAAATTAAGGACATGTTTCCACCCTACAAAACAGGGCGTCCGTCAAAATTAAGTGAAAGAACCATGTTTAATGCTTTTCTATGGATCGCTCGAAGTGGTGCTGCCTGGCGCGATCTACCGGAGGAACGCTATGGTTCATGGAAAACGGTCTACAGTCGCTTCTGCAAATGGCGAGATACCGGACTGCTTGTCGCGATCTTCCAAACTCTTCAGGTCGAACCTGACTTTGAAAACTTGAGCATTGATTCTACATCGGTCAAAGCCCATCAACATAGTGCCGGTGCTAAAAAAACGCCCCAGGACACGAAGTGAATCAGCACATCGGCGTCAGTCGTGGCGGAAAGACAACCAAACTTCACACCGTCGTCGATGGATTAGGAAATCCCCTCGCTTTTCTTCTGACGGGTGGTCAAGTCTACGATTCCGTTCCAGCGATCGATTTACTTCAGAAGCTTGATATTACAGGAAGTCATATTCTTGGCGACAAAGCCTATGGCTCAGAAGGGATTCGGAATTGGATTACAGCTAAGCAGGCATCCTACACTATCCCGCCTAAAGCGAATAGTCAAAACCCATGGAAAGTCGATTGGTATCGGTACAAAGAGCGACACTTAGTGGAGTGCTTTTTCAATAAAATCAAACATTTTCGCCGTGTGGCTACTCGTTACGACAAATTGGCCAAGTCATTCTTGGCGTTTGTATACGTAGCAGCCATTTTCAAATTGACTCAATGAAAAGTTTTCAGACACGACCTAG
>NZ_LVYY01000065.1:0-819 GCF_001909085.1 Paenibacillus sp. P32E
TATATTCTTATTCCGGCCATGAAACATCAACGCCGAGCTCGAAAAGAAGTTGAAAAAAAGAGCTTGCATTACTCGGTCGAACGTGATATATTATAAGAGTTGCTGGTGACGAGTTAATCGCCGCCGACGACGAGCTTGATCTTTGAAAACTGAACAACGAGTGAGTGGGATTTCACGCAAGTGAGATCCAAAGATAGAGAATATTTTATTCTCGTCAGATGTTTCAAAATGAGCAATCGCTCTTTCTAAATACCAATTTGGAGAGTTTGATCCTGGCTCAGGACGAACGCTGGCGGCGTGCCTAATACATGCAAGTCGAGCGGGACTTATCCTTCGGGATAAGCTTAGCGGCGGACGGGTGAGTAACACGTAGGCAACCTACCCTCTAGACTGGGATAACTACCGGAAACGGTAGCTAATACCGGATAATTCCTTCACCCTCATGGGCGAGGGATGAAAGGCGGAGCAATCTGCTACTAGAGGATGGGCCTGCGGCGCATTAGCTAGTTGGTGGGGTAATGGCCTACCAAGGCGACGATGCGTAGCCGACCTGAGAGGGTGAACGGCCACACTGGGACTGAGACACGGCCCAGACTCCTACGGGAGGCAGCAGTAGGGAATCTTCCGCAATGGGCGAAAGCCTGACGGAGCAACGCCGCGTGAGTGATGAAGGTTTTCGGATCGTAAAGCTCTGTTGCCAGGGAAGAACGTCCGGTAGAGTAACTGCTACCGGAGTGACGGTACCTGAGAAGAAAGCCCCGGCTAACTACGTGCCAGCAGCCGCGGTAATACGTAGGGGGCAAGCGTTGTCCGGAATTA
>NZ_LVYY01000066.1:0-816 GCF_001909085.1 Paenibacillus sp. P32E
GGTGGAGCCAATCCCAGCAAAGCCGGTCTCAGTTCGGATTGCAGGCTGCAACTCGCCTGCATGAAGTCGGAATTGCTAGTAATCGCGGATCAGCATGCCGCGGTGAATACGTTCCCGGGTCTTGTACACACCGCCCGTCACACCACGAGAGTTTACAACACCCGAAGTCGGTGGGGTAACCCGCAAGGGGGCCAGCCGCCGAAGGTGGGGTAGATGATTGGGGTGAAGTCGTAACAAGGTAGCCGTATCGGAAGGTGCGGCTGGATCACCTCCTTTCTATGGAGAATCGTTTCCTGCAACGGAAACATTCAAATCGGAAGTTTAGCTTCCAAAACTCAGGTTTAGGCCTGTTACTCACTCGTTGCTCAGTTTTGAGAGTTGAAGCTCTCAAGTAATACCTTGATCCTTGAAAACTGGATACCGAAACGAAAATGCGTTTTAGAACATTCCTTTAAGCTGAACTTGTGTAAACAAGTTTATATTATAGCGATGCTAGCGATTTTCCCTTTGGGAAAACGCAATGGTTAAGCTAATAAGAGCACACGGAGGATGCCTAGGCGCCAGGAGCCGACGAAGGACGTGGCGAACAACGAAACTGCCTCGGGGAGCTGTAAGCAAGCTTTGATCCGGGGGTGTCCGAATGGGGAAACCCAGCTGTGGTAATTCGCAGTTACTCATACCTGAATACATAGGGTATGCAGAGGCAGACCAGGGGAACTGAAACATCTAAGTACCCTGAGGAAGAGAAAACAATAGTGATTCCGTCAGTAGCGGCGAGCGAACGCGGAACAGCCTAAACCAAGGGGCTTGCCCCTT
>NZ_LVYY01000067.1:0-812 GCF_001909085.1 Paenibacillus sp. P32E
CACCGTGGCCAGGACCTGAACGAACTCGGCGAGTCCGCCGAGATTGACAGTGCGAAACTGGAACAAATGACTCAGGCGCTGGAGTCGCAACTGCTGGAGAAGCCCAAGGACAAGCCACTGAAAAAAGCGGTTCGGAAGCTTCGTAAGGATCTGTTGCCGAGACTGCTGAACTATGAGCAATACCAAAACCTGCTCGGGGACCGAAACAGCTTCATTAAGACGGACCCGGATGCCACCTTCATGCGGATGAAGGAAGATCATATGCGAAACGGTCAACTCAAACCCGGCTACAACGTACAGATCGGAACGGAAAACCAGTTTATTTTGGTGTACAGTCTACACCAAAGACCGACGGATACCCGCTGTTTACAGCCGCACATGGAAAAGGCACGGCAGATCCTGGGGAGACTTCCTAGGGCGGTGATTGCGGATGCAGGCTACGGTAGTGAAGAAAACTACGCCTATCTGGAAAAGGAAGAGATTCAGGCGGTCGTGAAATACGGCAGCTACCACAAAGAAAAGAGTAAAGCTTGGAAAGAGAATGTCGGAAAGATTGAGAATTGGACATACAACAAAGCCGAGGATACATGGACGTGCCCAGCTGGACAAACGCTGCATTTCCGCAAAGAAAGCAAGGAAACGCTGGGGAGTGGATATGAAATTCGAAAACGTCATTACCGTAGCCAGAGCTGCGAGGGCTGCCCACTGAAGGAACAATGTACGAAAGCCGAAGGAAATCGAGAAGTGGTCGTCAGTTTGGAACGATTGCGGTACCAGAGTCAGGCTCGGGAGATTCTACGGAGTGAAGAAGG
>NZ_LVYY01000068.1:0-262666 GCF_001909085.1 Paenibacillus sp. P32E
CTTTGGCGATTTGCCGGGAGGAATAGATTCGCTGCGTATAGGCATAGATAATGACTTTGGTCAGCATTTTAGGATGGTAGCTGTCGCGGCCACCGCCAGGGTAGGCCGCGTCAAAGAGGGCGTCGTCGAGTCGATTTACGGCGGCGTTCACGACACGAACGAGGTGATTTGGTGGGATATCTTCTTCTAAATCCATTGGCAAGCAAAGTGGGTCCATGGTATATTGAATGTACAAAAGAAACCCTCCTTTGAAATGGTTGGTCGCACTTCCATTTTACCAAAAGAGTGGTTTCTTTTTTTGCGTTTTTATAAATATTGTAGTATGTTTCCCGCTTAAACAGCGGAGAGGACGGAACGATTGTGGAAAAGCGATAGCGTTCGCCTTTGTGTCCGGATTTTCACCGCTAAGGGGAATAAAAAAAATCTGGACACAAGAGCGATTGGAACAACGGTCCGTTCGCGGAGCGTCCTCACGGAGCACAACGTTTGTCCGACTCCAAAAACAAGGGATGTCCCAAGTAGCCATTTCATGGCTTATGGGACACCCCCTTTGCTAGTGCTAAGACTTCGACTTTTCCAATCAACTATGTTCACGCATAGCTCTCATCTGCCTTGCTGTCTTACATCACGGCGGCGTCCTCTCGAAACCGCATCATAAATAGGGGTAAGTTTTTTGGTTTGAAACGTATATAAGCCTGTTAAGGCATGCGAGAATTAAACTATGATCGCATGCTGACTTATTCGTGCAGGAAATGCACGGCTTACATTTTTTTCTGCGATGGAATTTATCTAGTATTTACTATGTCTTCTTTCGTAAGTTCTTGGTATAGGGTAAGTTTCTCTTCGGCGAGAGAAATCATGTATTCAATTTCTTGGCGCCTGGATTCCAGTTCCATCAGATGCTTCTCAAGGATTTCAATCCGCTTTTTTAAGGTGGGATTATAATTAGAAGGATTTTCCCCTTGTTGAATTTTATCCATTACACAGCCCTCACGAGTAAATTCCGTAATCTCCTCAAGCGATAAACCCAATTTTTTTAGTTTATTTAGACATTGAATGTAGGAAACCTCGCTTTCTTTGTAGACACGTGCCCCTCCATTACTACGCTTGGGTTCATGTAGTACCCCGATTTTTTCATAATAACGTATCGTATAAGGAGTTAATCCCGTTTTTTCTGACACTTGACTGATTGTAAGCATCCGATTTCTGTCCCTCCTTTTTAATGCTGATATTGAAAAATATTATACAGCTTTCAGTCAACTCAAAGCGAATGTTTACAATTCCCCCTAACTTCACCCTGAAAATTCTCTTGACTTCCAGTTGACTCTAACTTGTAAGTTAACTTTACTAATTGTTAAAGGGGTGCAACAATGAACAACGAATATTTCACGATTCAACAAGCATCGGAAGGTATATGGGGTGTTATTTCGGTTCCAGGCAGCGGTTCTCTGGGGAATGCAGCAATTATTGATCTTGGGGATTTAACCGTTGTAGTGGATACAACCAACCTGCCGTATTCTGGTGCTTTGTTACGCCATACTGCTGAACAATTAACAAACAAACCGGTTAAATATGTAGTGAATACACATTTTCATGGAGATCATGTCAACGGCAATCAGGAATTTATGAAAAGCGAATTTATATCTACCGTTTGGACAAGAGATTTGCTTTCTGATATGGGTGAAGTGAATATTGATCTCATGCAGCAAAACATTCAAAAGATAATAACTAGCCTAACTCATGTACGTTCAACGCAAAGAGATCCCCACATGCTAACTGAAATCGATTATGATCTTTCCGTACAGCGCGCCCTTTATGATGCCATCCCTTCCCTTAGGAGGGTGATACCCACGATAACTTTTGACGATAAACTCGTTATTCAAGGAACAAAGCGAACCATCGAAGTTCTATCTTACGGAGGTGGCCATTCTTTAAGTGATGCTGTTGTGTACGTTCCAGAAGAGCAAACTTTGATCGCGGGTGATTTAATATCGACTAAGACCATCCCGGTCATACCATACGGTAATCCATACGCTTGGATACGCATCCTTAAACGCATTCAAAAAGACCTCAAGGTCGATACTGTCATTCCGGGACACGGAGAGGTATCTAATTCAGATCGAATCACGGATGTCATACGCTTTTTGGAGAATACGATCACTTATGTTTCTGGAGCTGTAAAAAGCGGGAAGGCAGAGTCTTACTGGCTGGAACAAGGGGTATTAAAAGGCTATGAGGATTGGCATCTTCCCCAGTATTTCAGATGGAACTTTCGCTGGCTCTTTAACAGTATGCTTGTTCAAAACAACAGATGAGACAACAAGCAGCACTGTTTGCAAAATAAATATAGAAACGAGGATAAGTATGAAGTATACCTTATAATTTACGTGAAGAGGGCACCCATCGTGTGCCTTTCGATTTCGCTCAATAGATGTTGTCACTTGCGACAAGAAAACTAGGGGGGTGTTATTCCTGATGGATATTGACTACAGTGCTATAAGAGATCTTCCTCAAGCAGCGCACCTTTCCGATGAGGACTGGAACCTGTTTGTAGAACGTACACGAACAAAACGAATCCCTAAAGGAGTCACTCTAATTCAGGCGGGACAATTGGTGAAGCATGCTTATTTTTGCACAATGGGCTTATTTCGCCTGTATTATACGCTTCAAGACGGCAGGGAATATAATGTTGCCTTTACGGTGGAAAATGATTTTGCTACTTCTTATGGTGCCATGGTCATGGGGACGCCTTCTTTCTTTACAATCGAGGCTATGGAAGACTCAGCAGTTATCGAAATATCTTTTGATGTTCTGAAGGAGTTAATGGATAAAAGCCGTGCATGGGAACGTTTTGTGTATAAGAGTGTTGAAAGATTATATATACGAAAGGAAGAAAGAGAGCGGGAATTGCTTTACCTAACCGCGAAGGAAAGATATGACGTGTTTTTGGTCAAGTACCCTGGATTGGGCCATCGGATTCCTCAGTATCACATTGCGTCCTATTTGGGAATTACCCCTGTTTCTCTGAGCCGGATCCTTCATTCGGAAAAAGATTAACCTATGTTAATGCGAAGCCAGCGCTTTATCGCTAAAATAAAACAAAAATAAGCAAATAAAGGTGGTAAAGAAATGCGGTACATGATGGCTGTGCTGTTGGAGTTTTATCCTTCCTGGCTTGCATTGCCTCGGGAGGAACGGAGAACATATGCCGATTCATTGCAGGAGATTATACAAAAATACGGTCAGCACGTCAAAGTGCGATTCTTTGACGCAGAAGCGCTGCCTGGAAAAGATTATACGGATTTTGTCCTGTGCGAAACGGTAGACTTAAAGCAGTACCACTATATGTGGGAAGAAATCAGAGACTCGCTCCCGTACACCAAAGGGTATATGAGAATCAAAGATGTTGTGATGGGAATAGAAAACGCGTTTCAATCGTATGAGGAAGAAGTACTGAATATGGGCCCCTAAAAACCGAATGCGAAACGTACCAAAACTACTTCATGGGGAAGGTCCTTAATGAAATGATTCCCTAGCCTTGCGAAAGCGCTCCGCCTAATTGTTCGTTAGTCAATGCTTGACCACCAATGCCCCAGGCTCCATCGACTGCATGAATAACGTTGATCCAGATTTGCTCTTTTGGTAAATTTCCACCTGACATTTCATGAATGATGTCGGTCGCTTCCATGAAATACCCCTGTTGAATTTCTCGGGTATTAAATGCTGTCGCTGGGGTTTTCCATTCAATAAAAGCGACAGGCGCTTCTTTCGAGCCAGAGAATGTGTGCTCTTGCGAAATGATATGAATGGAGCCGACAATGTTTGGTGTCATGATCTTGTTACCGCTAAGCCCGTGCCATTTTAACATCAGGTCACTTAGACGTGAGAACGCTAGTTTCTCGGTTCCTTGGGGTAAAACACCTTCTGTAAGAGTAAGAGTCAGAGGCATGCACATACATCTCCTTTTGGATTATATTATCGGAACTGTTTCGCAATTCGGTTTTCAAGGAACAAAGAGCAGTCCTATAGGACCCGCATGGCAACGTCCTAATCTCCCAGGACCTTGCGGTCCAAGTACCATTGGCGATGGAGGGCTTAACGGTCGTGTTCGGGATGGGTACGCGTGTGACCCCTCCGCTGTTGCCACCAAACGGATCGTTAGAAAATCTCGCTGCTTAATTTTGGAGTGTTCACTCCACTATTTACGAACTCATCATAACGTTGCGATTCTGGATTGTCAACTCCATTTTTGGTATACTACAAGTATGGAAAACTTAACTGAAATCAAAAAGCAAGAGCATCGGCTGACAAAAAAGGGAAAAGAGACCCGCTCACGTATTGTAGCCGCTGCGGCCAAACTGATGTTTGAGCGGGGTGTTGCGGGTACAAGTGTGGAAGACGTTCAACGGGAGGCGAAGGTAAGCGCCTCTCAGCTATATCATTATTTCAAGGAAAAGCGAGAGCTCGTTCTGGCGGTCATTGTGTATCAGACGGAGTGTGTACTGAATGCCCAGGAGCCCTTACTGAGCCATCTGGACAGTATGGAGGCGCTGCAAACTTGGCGGGATGCGATCGTACAAGTTCAGATTGAACGGAAATGTCAGGGGGGGTGTGCCATCGGCTCGCTTGTCAGCGAGCTGGCCGATACGGAACCGGCGGCTCGTACCGAACTCGCGTCCGCATTTGTGCAGTGGGAGCACTCCATTAGACGAGGACTTCGCGCAATGCATGAGCGCGGTGAGATGAGAGCTGACGGTGATCCGGACAGCCTCGCGCTTGCGCTGCTGGCCGCCCTTCAGGGCGGACTTCTTCTTACACAGGTCCGCAGGGAGACGAGCCCGCTCGAAGCGGGATTGGACGCCATGATCGCGCACATCCGCTCGTTCATGGTCTGAAGTGCTGCACTTTAGGGATGTAATCTCATTCCAAGGCAGGACTATTACGGAGGTTAGACAAGCGTTTCAGGATTCAGTTGAAAATCCCGATAAGATCCGCCATAGTGTTGGAACCCGAACCATTCGATTCGTGAGGAAGCCCTGAAAATTCTAAAACGCTACTGACATAACGTTGTCAGTAGCGTTTTTTTATAATTGGACATGTAAATGTAAGAGAGATAGATAATTAATAATTAGGAAGGATGATATCTGGTGAACTTCGCTTCTGTACGCATCATTACGGACGACGTGGATCGTCTCGTCGAGTTCTATGAGCACGTTATGGGGGTCTCGGCGGAGCGACCTGCGCCTGTATTTGCCGAACTCGTTGTACCAACATGCACCCTTGCCATCGGCCACTCCCAAACGGCGCAGTTATTCGGCGCCGGTTCCGTAGTGGGGGCTAATAATCGTACTGTCATTATTGAGTTCCGTGTCGACGATGTCGAGGCCGAATATGTACGCTTGAAGCCATTTGTCGATAATTGGGTCAAGGAACCGACCACGATGCCGTGGGGGAACCGTTCTATGCTGTTCCGCGATCCCGATGGCAACCTTATTAACCTCTTCGAGCCGGTGACCGAGGATGCGATTAAACGGTTTAGAGGTAGAATGTGAGAAGAATGTTTCTTTGTTGAATTTATATAAGATAGCAGAATCGCTTGAAGTTAATTTAGTCCAGTTGTTTAAGAATTATTATGAGGCAAAGCCCTATAGGGCCAATGAAGTCGTAAAAAGCAAAACGCACAAGCCATTGGCTTGTGCGTTTTGCTGTAGCGTATGTGTAGCACTTATTTTATGATTAATGGCAATAATCAGAGGCGGGAAACCTGGATCGGCGAGGCAATTAAATATCTTTGTATTACAGCTAAATGAATTACTAAAATTGAGGTGCACAATGAACATTGTGAAAAGAGTAATCATCGTTGATGATGATATAGAATTATGTACGGTATTGAAAAAATGCCTTGAAAGTGAGGGTTATTCCGTAGACGTGGCTCATTCCGGGCTCGCAGGAATAAACATGGTGAGAAATAATCACTATGAACTGGTTGTGTTAGATGTGATGTTACCGGAAGTAGGCGGCTTAGAGGTTCTAGCTGAACTGCGCAGAACCTGTAATATGCCGGTTCTTATGCTATCAGCGAAAGATCAAGAAATGGACAAGGTATTAGGTCTGAAAGCAGGTGCAGACGATTATCTTACCAAGCCATTCAGTCTTTCTGAATTGAATGCCCGTGTGAACAGTTTAATTCGAAGGTTTACAGTATTCGGGGGTCGAGTAGACGATAAGGAAAGTAACCACGTTCTTACTTTTGGGAAGTTAACAATAGATCGTGAAAGACATCTAGTTTCTAAGAATGAAACGGAAATATTATTAACTGCAAAAGAGTTCGAACTGCTGAACTTTTTGGCCAGCCATCCTGAACAAGTATTTAGTAAAAGACAAATTTATCAGAATGTATGGAATGAGGAATATGTATATGACGATAACAATATCATGGCGCTAATCCGCCGTACACGTAAGAAAGTCGAAGATAATCCGGACAATCCTCAGTATATTCAAACGGTTTGGGGCGTGGGATACCGCTTCCACTACGAGGCAGCTTATGACGAATAATTTATTACTTATCTTTTTCATTGTTGTATTGCTTGTTTCAGTGGGATTAATAGTTCGCCAATGGCAAACTCGTAAACGTATTAAAGAAATGGAATCTATACTGGAAAAAGTATTGGAGGGCAATAATAAATTACATTTATTTACCATGCCCGGAAAAGAAACGGCGAACTTATCCTTGCAAATTAATCAACTCATGGAATCCTATCAAAAGGAACGTATTCTAGTGAACCGGGAACAACAGGCGAGAAAACAATTGCTGGCAAACCTTTCACATGATGTTCGCACTCCTTTGGCTTCTGTTATTGGTTATTTGGAAGCCGTTACTGGGAAACTGGTTCATGGTAATGAGCGGGAGCTCTATCTGCAAACAGCGCTGCAAAAATCATACGACTTAAAACGCCGCGTTGACCAGTTGTTTGAGCTCGTGCGGCTTGATGCCAATGAAATTCAACTGAAAGAGAAAAAACTAGATATTTGTGAACTGGTTCGCGGTGTTGTTATCGATTTCGTCCCCCTGCTTGAAAAAAGCCATTTCGATGTGGAAACGCAAATTCCTCATGAGGAATACCCTGTTAGGGTAGATCCATCCGCTTTTATTCGTGTGATACAAAACTTAATTCGGAATGTACTTATTCATGGGAAATCAGGTTGTTATTTAGGAATCCACGTCTATGTAGAGAATAAGCATGTTTTTGTAGAAGTCATCGATCATGGAAACGGTATAGCTGCACAAGATATGGAGTTCATTTTTGATCGATTGTATCAAGGTGATGCGGCTAGAACAGAACATGGTGGGCTTGGTCTTGCGATTGCTTACGAACTTATGAAGAAGATGGGTGGTAACATTAATGTAAGTAGCCTGCCATCTTCACAAACGGTGTTTAAGCTGCAATTGCCATTAGCAAGATAAGAGGAGGGAATGCCAAGAGCATTTCCTCCTTTTTGTATGACTATCAGAAAAAAATCAGAATTATATCAGTGGCGTATAGAATTTACTCCTTACAATGAAATCATGAAGCACAAATGTTAGGAGTGGAATGCTGTGGGATTATTTCTGAAATTTGTTATGACATCAGCGATGGAGAAGAAGGGGAAGTTTATCATGCTTCTATTTGCTATCCTGATGAGTGCTACTTTGTTCATTGCAAGCTTGGGAGTCACAGACGTTATGATGAATAACTACATCGAGTCCTATACTCAGGTGATGGAGAACAAAGAGATTTCAATTAAAAGCAAAGACCCAACCGTTGGAATTAAATTAGATGAGGTGAATATGAAAGGGGTACAAGATATCGTTCCCCAATTAGAGTTTAAGGGGACTCACCGCCATGATTTGGATAACAGCATTGTGACAGTCCTCGGCAGGAACACACAAGATATCATCACCAAAGACGCTAATGAAAAAAGCGTACTGGACCATTTTCAAGGTGCAACATGCATTATTTCACAGAAAGTGGGCCAAGAGCTTCATTTGAAAGTGAATGATACCTTACAGCTTAATGTGAATCATCAGGACATAACCGTTCAAGTAGCGGGACTGTTCCTGAATGAGGGTATCTTTTTTGGAGATACCAACGAAGCGTTCCAAATGATTGTTCCGTACGATTTTCTGGCTGGGCAATCGAATATGCCGGGAATGTACAACAACATTATCGCTACAGGAACAGGACCATCTACTCAAGCGTCCATTGATGAGTTTAATAGTGCCAATGAAAACTATGTTGCAAGAACAAGTTTTACGGATCAACAAGGAATGCTGAATGCAATTAAAGAAGGAAGAATCATCTGTTTTGCCCTGTTAGCCGTCGTAATGTTGCTCAGTGCGGTGATTATCTCCAGTTCTTTCAGACTCATTATTGCAGAAAGAATGCCTGTGATTGGCACTTTTTTTAGTCAAGGAGCTACGAAACCTAACATTATTAACGTTCTACTATTGGAAAGCATCCTTTTTGGCGCAATTGGCGGTGTTCTATCATTTTTAGCTGGTAGTGGAATCACCTATGGAGCAGCTTACTTTCTGTCCCCGCATAGAGAGTATGGGATATTCAAATGGCCCACAATCCCCATCTATTACTTTGTATTGGCAGTTCTGTTTGGAATCTTGTTGTCTGTGATTTCATCGCTCCTCCCCATTCTGCAAATCAATAAACTATCCATCAAGGATGTCATATTGGGAGCAGCTGTAGAGAACAGAGCAGGCAATAATACAAGAAAGCTATTAGGCAGTGGCTTTCTTGTCATTTCTCTCTTATTGTTTCTTGTGCAAATAGACGGGATCGTAAGCATTCAGTGTATTCTGCTCATTGCGGGGATTTTATTAGTTCTCCCGAATCTGATTCATGTGGTAACAGCTAAGCTATATGGGATACTCAAGGACAAAGTACCTGTATTGGCTCTAGCCCTTAATAATATCCGGACTTCGAAAGAACTGTTAGGCAACATTACCTTAATGCTGATCGCAGCATTATCGGTAATTACGATCACATCCGTTGGTGATAGTATTCGAACAGTTATGACAGATGGTTTTAACAGAAATAACTTTCAGATACAGATTACGGTTCCGTCAGAAGCTGGCAATATTACGGACACTCTAATGAAAAATGAGCTGAACCGCAGTGATATAGAACAAGATACGCTTCAGAAGCTAAAAGTATTTGGAGGCCAGCGTAACGGAACAGCTTTTCAGATTGCGGGAATAGATAAAGATAAGTATTTAAGCTATGACGGGTATATTGACTGGACAAAGCCTAAGAACCTAAACATATATGAGGCATTCAAGAATGCCAAGGTACCTTCGGTCATTGTCTCCAAAAGTATGGCTAAAGCCCTCGGTATACAAGCTGGAGATAAGCTGCCACTAACGGTTAATCAAACTGAAAAGGAATTGTATGTTACAGGACTTGTAGATATGAAGATGCTGTACGGGGGCTATGTTGTATTAGTAGATAATGATGTGTTACAGCAACAATTTAATTATGTTGGTACGAATATGATTAATGCTAAGGCAACGGGAAACGATGTGAAATTAAGAGATAGCCTGCGGAAACAACTGGGAAATTATAACGTAAAGGTAGTGACGTATGAGGAACTAGAAAGAGCCAATATTGCTGAAAACGAAAAGACCATTGCGGCATTTAGCCTGTTCTCATTGATGGCCTTGGTCATTGCGTCGTTCGGTGTATTAAACAACACCAAAATCAGTTATTTAAACTCAAAGAAGAACATCGCTCTGTTGCACGCAATCGGGTTAAGCAGACAACAGAAGAATAGGTTATTGCTGTTCCAGTCTATTTTTGTGGTGCTTTGGGTGATGCTCCTGCTTATCCCTTGTTCCTATGCGATGATATTTCTGACAAAAGACTTACTGAGCCTCATCGGAATGCTATATGATATCAGGCTAAATCTAATATATGTTCCGTTAGTATTAGGATTCTTGCTAGTTTTAATTGTCCTTTCCACACTTCCAGTCCTCTTAAATGGCAAGAGATTTTCAATAATTAATGAAATGAAATACGAATAGAAGGATAGGTGAGTGTGATGAACAACAGCATCGAAATCATAAATTTAAATAAATCATTCTATATGGGCAAGGAAGAGGTACAAGTATTAAATGATCTGAGCTTTTCGGTAGAAAAGGGTAGTTTTCTCTCCATCATGGGACCTTCAGGCTGTGGGAAATCTACATTGCTATATTTGCTTGGCGGCCTGGATGACCCAACTTCTGGACAGATTATAATCAATGGAAAAGACATAGGTACATTAAAGGAAGATGAAAAAGCAAAGATGAAACGCAGGGACGTAGGCTTTGTATTTCAATTTCATAACTTGGTGCCTAATCTGTCGGTTGAGGATAATATCCTCCTGCCCATTATATTAGATGGTAGGAGTGTAAAGGATTATCGTATAGAATTAAAGGGAATTCTTGATTTGATAAAACTGTCTCATAAGAGAACAGCAACGCCCAGAGAATTATCAGGTGGGCAGCAACAAAGAATTGCCGTCGCAAGAGCCTTGCTGTTTCAACCGGAGATTATTCTTGCTGATGAACCTATAGGTAATCTGGATTCCCACAATGGTGCTACTATTATGGAGCTGTTTCAGAGTATTAATAGGGAGTTCGGAAAAACGATTATTCAGGTTACCCATTCAGAAGCATCTACGCTATATGGCGACTCTGTTATTCATTTAAAAGATGGCGTAATTGAGTCGCAGGAAACCCTACGACCCTGCGGGAGAGGAGTGATTACTACTTTATGATGGTGTTAGAAACCAATGGATTGACCAAAAAATATAATGACCAGCTTGTAGTAAATAATCTCAATATGCATGTGCGGCAAGGGGAGATTTATGCTTTACTTGGCCGTAATGGTGCCGGAAAGACGACAACTTTAAAGATGGTGATGGGTTTGGTAAAACAAACCCGTGGGGAGATTACCGTTTTCGGTGAAAAACTGACTACGTCCAATGCAGGAGGATATAGAAGGATCGGGGCACTTATTGAAGCCCCGGCCTTTTATGAAAACTTAACGGCTATAGAAAATTTGAACTTGATTGCTTCTTTGCGGGGTATCCATAACAAAAACGCAGTGAACAACACATTGGAATTAGTAGGATTGGAGAAAGATACAAACAAGAAATCAGGAAAATTCTCTTTGGGCATGAAGCAACGCCTTGGAATTGCATTGGCCTTAATGCATGATCCTGAATTTATTATTTTGGACGAACCAACGAATAGCCTTGACCCAGCAGGTATTCAGCAAATGCGTTCACTCATTCTCAGGCTAAGTAAAGAAGCAGGAACGTCCATACTCATTTCTAGTCATATTCTAAGTGAGGTGGAACAGCTTGCCGATACCATAGGAATTATTCATCAAGGCTGCCTAGTTGAAGAAGTCCCCATGAATGAAATAAGACGGCGTAATCGCCATTTTATAAAAATGGTAGTATCCAACACAGCCTTAGCCGTACCCATTTTAGAGAAGCAGTTAGGGATTACCGATTTCGATGTTGAAAGCGACTATATTCTAAAAATTTATGAAATAGAAAGAAACATGGAGGACGTAAACAGGTATTTTCATGATGCCCATATTGGTGTTAGCGAAATCAGCATGAACAAAGGGAATTTGGAAGAATACTTTATGAAAATAACAGGGGGGTGAACTAATATTGTTTAGATTCATTCGAGCTGAGTTTATGAAACTCAAAGGCTCCAGTATAATCTGGGTTTGCCTTGCTGCTTGTTGTCTTCTTCCGTTAATCGGTTTTGTTGTAAATCTAGAGGCATCTACTCAAACCACATGGGTCTCCTACTCCGCTCAAAATTTATGGTTGGCAATATTACTGTTGTGGCCATGCATATTTGGACTTATTGGCGCTTATATCTTCACAAGGGAATCCATAGAGAATACATACCGGAACCTGTTTATCATCCCTGTTGGTCGTGTACGATTAGCCCTAGCAAAATTAGCTACACTACTTCTAATTATTTTAGCGATGGCCTCTCTATCCTATATGCTTAACTTTCTTGGCTTATTTATTGGAATCCCTTTTGAAACGGCTCCATTCTGGGATGGATTGATAACCTATTTAAAGTCTGGCTTACTTATGTTCTTTAGCCTTTTACCCGTTCTATCGGTCGCGGTAATTTGCCGTAAAGGTTATCTTATCGCTATTTGTGCAACGATGATATACACAGTGTTATCTTTTGTTGGAGTCTGGTCATCTATGCTATCCTCTATCTTACCTATCGTTACAATTCTGAGGGTCGTCCAGGTTACATCCATTAAGATTGAATATGCATTTCCCATGAGTGTTTCATATTCTTGTATGGCGGCTATTAGCGTTGTTTCCGTGGTCAGTATTTTATGGGTACTAAAAAAACAGGATTTATAGGTTGTTATCTTTATCAGGCGAATGCGCAGCAGGCATGTTTTCGACGATGATACAAACAGCGACTTCGGGGTTTTGGGCGATCTGCTGCATCTTGCCTGAGGTCGTGTAATTTATTGCAGAACGATCATTTCAAATTCCCCCCTTTTTCAAGAAAAATGATGAGCGATATTAGTTAAATACTCTGTTTCATCCGTATTTTCTTTCATATGAATGAGCATCTTGGCATCTTCTCCAACTACATATCGGAATTGACTTGTACCGTCTGTGGCCGCTTGGTATATGGTTTCGGCAACAATTTCTGGAGGCGAAGCGTATGCCGGGTGTTTTTCCATCTCAGCCAATTTACCCCGAAACGCAGTAGTAAATGGCATATAGTCTGTTAGAGCATCATCAAAAAAGAATTCCATTGATCTTCCACCAAAGTCCGTATTAATAGCACCTGGTTCAATCAATTTTACTTTGATGTTTTGTGATGCTAATTCATAAGATACGGACTCAGAAAAACCCTCCACTGCAAATTTGGATGAATGATACAGAGACATCGTAGGAAAGGTTACTTTCCCTCCCATAGAAGAGATATTGATCAGCAAACCTTCTTGATTCGATCTAAAATGTGGTAGCATGGCTGTAGTCATACTGATAAGACCAAAAACGTTCACTTCAAACTGTCTTCTAATCTGCTCATCCGTAGCTGCTTCAATAAGACCCATTGTTCCATATCCGGCATTATTGAGAAGAACATCAATTTTACCAAACCGCTGAGTCGCTTCCGCTAACGCAGATTGAATCGTATCTTTTTTCTCGACATCAAGCCTTAGCACTAACACATTATCTAGTGAAATGAACTCAGTTTCTTGTTCAGGTGAGCGCATCGTGGCTACAACGTTCCATCCTCTTTCGGCAAAATGTTTTACTGTAGCTCTCCCAATGCCCGATGAAGCACCCGTGATAAAAATTGTTTTCATAAAAATTCCTCCTAAAGTTTTGGATTCACTACATTCAGTTCTACTCTTGCACTAACTTCTCCAGGCTTACCAATCCCTCGGCAATGGTCGTAAGTTTAGCCTTATATTCTTCTATCCCAATTTGAATGCAGATGATCTGCGCTGGATGCATTTCATCTTTATGAAGCGAATATTGCTCTAATAATTGATCTAATTTTGTGTGTGATTCCTCTTGGACTTGCTTCAACCAAATAATCACCTTGTCATACCCGACGAATTCACCAAAATATAGCCTCATCATAAAGTCAGATTTCCTGATGCTGTCTGCTACTAGCGGAGCCAGTAAATAGGCTTTAAAACGTTCTCTGCCTTTAGGCGTTATATATATAAGATTTTTGTTAGGCTTACCATCCTGGAGCACATTTTCCTTAGTGATCAACCCCTCCTTTTCCATTCGGGCAAGTGTGGGATAGATCGTTCCATAACTAGAACTATAGAAATTAGAGAATACATTTTCTAATAACTGTTTTATTTGGTATCCAGTCAACGCTTCTTTCATAAGCGTCCCTAAAATAACATCCTGACTGTTCAAAATTGGACCTCCTTGTAGTTTGGGGGAATTTGTATACCGCGATCAAAATATATCACAGTGTTATATATCGAGTCAATACATACTGGTTCAATATATAAAACATTCTTTCCCACTGAATAATACAATCATTGAAGGATTTTCCTGTGATTTCTTGAAAGATAGGAGTACCTGAAATCGATGTACGGCGCTATTGGAAATGGAGAAGTGGGCACACGGATGTGGTGTGCTAGGCTTCGCGGGCGATCATCCGTTTGGGAATCATTTGCGAAAAGGGGAAATTGAACTGATGTCAAAGATTCGGTTAGGCAGTACCCGATTAACTGGAGCGGATGGCATTCGTGCGATCGCTTGCCTGTCCGTCATCCTGCATCATTTGTCACAACGGCTGATGATGCCCGCACAAAAGCACTGGTTTCAGGATGTGCAATCGGTTTTCTTGCTAGGGAACAGCGGGGTTAGCTTGTTTTTCTTGTTAAGCGGATTTTTGCTGTCATCCCCCTTTTGGAGCGCTTACTTAGAGAATGAGCCGTATCCGAGTATCCGGACGTATGCATTGCGCCGTGCTGCAAGAATTATGCCCGGCTTCTATGTATCATTCCTGGTTTGTCTGTTGCTTGTATGGAGGCTGGACATTCCTACGGAGTTCATGTGGCGGCGAGTCCTAACGGGGTTCACGTTCACGACGGGTTTCCACTATACAACGTTTTTCCCGTCCGACTTGAATGGGCCACTCTGGTCGATCAGCTTCGAGGTGTTTTGCTACGTGCTTATGCCTTTGTTAATGGCGGTATTGTTTGTGCTCAGCAAGCGGCGTTCGTTTGGAAAAGCGATCTTATTCTGGGTCATCGCGTTTGGATTGGTGCTTGCCGTAAACGCTCTCATCCATCAGTGGTTTACGCCAAGCGAGCAGGACCGGGGCTGGGATTATGGCCTAATTGGCGGTGCGAAATTCTGGATGCCGAATTACAATCCCGTCGGATTCTTCGGCCACTTCTCGATCGGCATCCTGGCCGCAGGCGTAACGACCGCGATCATGCAGCGCGGCACTGCAGTAGAACGGCTCCGCAAGCTCGGGGTGTTCGACGCCGTTGGAGCAGCCGCTGTGGGGCTTGCCGGTTTGCTGATCTGGCGTATGCGCCACCAGGGCGAATTTGACTTCAGCCTCCAGCAGCAGCCATACTACTTCCCGGCTTATGCCATTTTGTTCGGAGTCGTGCTGCTGTCGGCACCGTTCAGCGTGATCGTAGGCCGCTTGCTTGATAACCGCTTTTTCCGGTTTACCGCAAAAATTTCGTTCGGTCTGTATATTTGGCACTATTTGTTCATTACGTTAATCGAAAAGTACGGCATCCAGGATTACCACTATTCCGGGATTAGGGACGTCTGGCGATGGCTCGGCATCAGTATATCCGTCGTCGCAATCTCGTATGCGGCGGCCACGATATCATATTATGTCATAGAGCAGCCGTTCATCAATTGGTCAAAGGGCAAGCCGTTCTTTCGGCACAAGCGGGCGGATACACACTCTTTTTATTTATGAAAAAGCCGAATGAGGGATGAGATTTCTTCTAAGGTTTCCTTTTGACCATTTTTGATCCACATCACCCAAATTTCAAACACACCGGCACTCATGAAGTCAATCCAATAGCTCCGTTTCGCACCTGTCCAGTCCGGGAAGGGAATGATCTCATCATAGAACTGGGCAATATGGTGCTTAAAGATTTGATACAGCAGCTCTTTGTAATCATTATCAATGGCTGTATGAAAATCATTGGATAGGGCATGGAAAAAATTAGTCAAATCTGTTACTTTCTGCTCATGGCTGGTCTGAAAGGCAATTTTATTAAAGATATCTGCATATTTAGGTTCATAGTACTCTTCTAATACTTGTTCAAGACTTTCGTAATTCCTATAAAACGCCATTCGGCTAACGCCGGCTTTCTTGACGACTTCTGAAATGGTTAATTTGGATAATGGCTTTGTCTGTAAAAGCTCCAGCAATGCAATAGTAATCCATTCTTTTGTGTCTCTTTTTATATTTTGGGCGTGCTCCGTTGCTGCCATAACACTTCCTCCATTCTGTCTCAGATGTTTGTTGTCCACTTGTTTTAGATCCTGTTCGGTCCTAAAATAGTGTACATCCGTTACAGTTGTAACGTCAATGGAGAGGAGCGCTCGAGATGCCACAAAATAACAATCCCTTGGTGCTTGTGACCGGAGGTTCGGGATTTATAGCTGTTCATATCATTTTGAAATTACTAATGCAAGAATATCGTGTGCGGACAACACTTCGTACCATGGGCAGAAAAGATGAAGTAAAAGCCATGCTAAGGTCAGGCGGGGTGACTAATTTTGCAGGTTTGTCATTCATTCAAGCGGATTTATCCTCCGATATGAACTGGGCTGAGGCAGTGAAAGGCGCGGAATATGTCATCCACGTGGCTTCTCCGACACCCAATAAAGTTTATAAAAATGAAAATGAAATGATTGGGCCCGCACGTGAAGGTGTTCTGCGAGTGTTGCGGGCGTCACGTGATGCAGGGGTTAAACGTGTAGTGCTAACTTCTGCCTTCGGGGCGATTGGTGTGGGACATAAGCATCATAAAGGGCCTTATACCGAAAAAGATTGGTCCAATACAGACGCAAACATTCATCCCTATCAAAAATCGAAGACACTTGCAGAAAGGGCGGCTTGGGATTTTATCCGTCAAGAAGGAAATGGATTAGAACTGGCAACGGTAAATCCCGTTGGTGTGATGGGGCCCATTCTAGGCAATGATTATTCTCATTCCAATGTGACCATTCGCCAAATGATAGAAGGCAAGCAAAGGTTCGTCCCTAAAATTTATTCGGATTATGTGGATGTCCGGGATGTTGCGGAGTTGCATATATTGGCTATGGTTCGCCCCGAAGCAAGCGGGGAGCGTTTTATAGCTTCCAGTGCGGAGAATCTGTCGATGCTCGATATTGCAAAGATCCTGAAGAAGCATTTAGGGGAAGATGCGAGAAACATACCCAACAGCGAGCTTCCAAATATTGCGGTACGTATTGTGGCGGTGTTTAACCCTAAATTGAGAATGATTGCAAAACTCTTGGGAGAGGATATGTCCACTAGTAATCAAAAAGCCAAACAATTACTTGGCTGGACCCCGCGTCCGGCTGAAGAAGCCATTATAGCAACGGGTAGGAGCATGGTGAAAATCATCAAAGGGCAGATGAAGTAATCGAGAGCACAAAAAGAAGCTTGGCTTTAGGTCAATTTAATTATACTGAAAGTTTACCTAGAATTCTCATGGTGCGGCAGGTAAAATATGTTAAAGAGTTTTTTACTGGAGGAGATATTATAAATTATAACGAGGTTGTTGAAATCAGTGATGCATATTTACTTCCATTTGTATCAGAGTTGTACGGATTGGAAGGCTACGAAATGAAGCCGGTTAAGGAACATAAGAGAGGGCGTAATGTCGTTTATACCTGTGTGAAGGAAGGCACTGATGCAAAAATACTCAGAATCTCCTTCATAAATGACAGAAGCCGGGAAGATTTTCTAGGTGAACTTGAGTATGTCAGGTATTTATTCGAGCATGGCGGCAGTGTCTCGAATGTAGTCAGTTCCCAGAAGGGGAATCTGCTGGAAGAGATAACTCATAATCATCACACCTTTTTTGTCTGCCTGTTTGAAAAGGCTAAAGGAAAAATGCTTGTGGAAAACCATTATCGGTATCGAGAAGGCGTTCCTCTTTCTGAATACTATTATAACTGCGGTAAAGTTCTGGGGAAGCTGCACGAATTGTCAAAAGGGTACGCTCCAGTCCATCCCCGGTACAGTTTTTTTGATAAATATAATACCGAATATATCGATAAACTGATTCCCAACTCGTTATCTTTGCTTAAGGAGAAGTTGTTAGGGCTCCTTAAAACCTTGGAAGGGTTGGACTGGAACCATGAGTCGTTCGGTATGATTCATTTTGATTACAACGATGGGAATTATTTTATAGATTTTGATACCGGGCAAATAACCGTTTATGATTTCGATAATTCTTGTTTCGGTTGGTATATGTTTGACTTGGCCAGTATCTGGGGTAACGGAATGGGCTGGATACAATCTGAACCAGACACCGGTAAACGCAAAAAATTTATGGAGGATTATTTTGAAAGAGTCCTCGCGGGGTACAGATCCGAAACCAGGCTTGATCATTCGACGTTGAATAGTTTGCCCTTGCTTATTCAAGCAAACCTCATGGAGGGTATTATAGATGCATTCGAGGTTATGCGGAACAACGGCGAAGAGCCGGAGTGTGATGAGGAGCTGTCCTATTATATAAAGTGCTTGGAAGACGATATCCTGTATTTCGGTTTTTTCCATGAGGTTTATTCGTGTGAAGAGCCCTTTGAGTACGAGAAACGAAATATGTAGTCTTTTTGTAGCATCCTTCGTATTACAAGTAGAGGCAAGTTTTTTGTAGAAAAGCTCACGGGAGCCTGTATTTACATCATACCGATCATAGGAGCAGGGTACGTTACTCTCCAGTCGGGATGATATGTAGATATTTTTCCTGTGGGCTTGTTTATGTTACAAATGACACTTGAAGGGACTTTACTTCCCCGGTGGGTCTTAGGTATGGTCGAAACAAGCGCCAGACTGGGACTATGCGACGATTATTTATAGATTAGCGGATAAAATGTTGTCATGGCGGGAGCTGCTGGGTAATAGAGATAATTAGAACTTTCGAATTGGCTGAATCTGGATGGGGAGCCACGGAAATGGGGGAAGATCATGGCGGCACAGACAGTGTCAGGCATCAGCCCGGTACAGGCCATTGCAGCTTATGGTGACACACAAAGCGATGTCAGTTCCATGGAGAAACAGCGGAACCGGTTACTGATGGAACTGGACAAGGTGAATGAAGCACAGGGCGGAGAGATGCAGACGCCTTATCGCCGGGAGCAGCTGCAGCGGCAAATTCGACTGCTGGAGGCCCAGCTGGTGCAGAAAAGCGGAAGCAGCACCTCGGTCCATTTTGTACCGGCTCCTCCGCTTCAAGACCATCTCCCGGTCTGGCAAACGGAACGAATGGGAGGACTTAAGGGCATCGTACTAACCGATCCACGGACGGCGACGGTCAACGCAGAGGGCCATTTCAATGCGTTGATTTAGACAAGAAGGCGAAGGTGCGAAAAGTATCCGGTGATGAACCGGCTTTTTGCACCTTCTTTTTTTAAAGAGAGAACTCCGGAATTGGCTGATTTGGGTGAATATAATTTCTACTGTACCAAATAGTCTAATTCCGGCTGTAATTTGTTCCGCAGAACATACAGCATGAAGGCACCGACAAGGAATGCGGCGGCATCCGCAATGACAAGCGACCAGACCACCCCGTGGAAGCCGTTCATTTCATTGGCGATATAAAGCACAGGAATCAGTGTAACGCCTTGAATGATCGACATAATAAATGCGGCCGTTCCTTGCGCTGTTGCCTGGAAGACCCCGGTGAACAGAGTGGTCATTCCTGTAATGAACAAGGATAAGAACGTCACATGCAGAATGTAGCTGCCCATTTCAATTAAATGCGGGTCATTTGTAAATAGCCCAATTAAATGGTCGGCAACGAAGTAGACGATGATACCGAATACGGCTGCTAACCCCACAATCGCTTTGATCGTAAATCCAATGGTATTTTTCATGCGCAATTTATCCGCTGTAAAAGAGAAGGCAATGAGCGGTACGACCCCCTCGCATAAGCCCATCAGAATAAACTCAGGAAATTGCAATAAACGTGATGAAATTCCGTAAGCCGCGATGGCTGCATCCCCGTATTCGACAAGAAAATGGTTGAAGATCAGCGACATTGCCCCCAAAAAGATGCTCATAATAAAGACGGGAACCCCGATTTTGAATACATTGCCCAGAATGTCTTTGGTAGCCTTAAACCATTTTACGGAGATCGTTAAAAATTGGCTTTTATTTCTCATATAGAGGGCAAAGTATACACTCGCAACTATGTTGGAAACGACCGTAGCTGACGCAACGCCGATCACGTCCCAATGGAACACGAAAATGACGAGCGCATCGAGAATGATATTTACAACAACACTTAGAATCATCCCGGTCATCGATGTGATGGCTGCACCCTCCGAACGCACGATATTCTCCAGCGTGAAGAATAATACAACGAATGGTGAACCTATAAGCATAATAGTGACATAGTCTTTCGTAAATCCGAAGGAGTCAGGTGTTGCCCCCAGGCCATGAACGATGAGATTGATGAGCGGGAGGCCCACGGCCATCGCGATAAGACCGAGAACTAAGCTGCTGTAAAAAGCGAATGAAGACACATGCTTTACGTCATCGTACTTTTTCTCACCTAGCATCCGGGAGATGTAGGTACCGCTGCCCATGCCAATCAAGTTGCCTAGCGCCATAATGATTGCGAATAGCGGCAAGGTTAGCGCGAGAGCGGTTAACATAGCAGTATTATGCAGTGTGCCAAGGAAATAGGCATTCAAGAGGGAGTATATAACATTCATTGATGTGCCTAGCATCATCGGTACAGCGAAGTGAGCTACGGCCTTTGCGACCGGTGCTTTCTCAAAGTAATAGAGGTTTTCTGAATCCATGTTGGATCACCACTTTCTTTTATTTTTACAGTCTAACGGTGTTAGATTGAACCTTACAGTGTTAGATGATATCATGAAGCTATAGACCTGTAAAGCATAAACTTACACTGTTAGATAAAAGGGCGGATATTGATGAAAAAGAAGCAGCCTCAAATTTCGGAGGACAGGATTCTGGAAGTCTCGTGGGAGCTTCTTGGGGAGGAGGACATCGAGAAATTCAGCATGAGACGACTGGCCGACAGGCTGGGAATTCAGGCTCCTTCCCTGTACTGGTACTTCAAGAGCAAACAGAATCTTTACCAGCGACTGGCCAATCAGGTATCGAAGGTGATCCTGGAGGAATTCGATTCCGAGGGGGATTGGAAGGAGCAATTGACAGGGCTTGCAGTAACCGTAAGGAACGTGCTTAGCCGATATCCCTGCTCTACGCAGCTCATGATGATGACGCTGCCCCACGAACCGGACATCATCCGGTTCACCAACCGTATGCTGCTCTGCGTGGAATCGACACCGCTTGACCAAGCGCAGAAAATGCAGGTGGTTACTACGCTTGTGAACTATGTCTTCTACTTCGTTCTAGACAATTATCAGCATGAGCGCAATGTCACCGCGATTCTTAAAGACCAGGGGGCGCCTCCGGGTGAGGAGCTGATCCGGCTCATGGATTCCATGGGGGAGGCGGATGCAGGACTGTTCCGGAGGATGTTTACGAACGGGCTGTTCGAGATAATGGGGACCGACGGGGCGTTTGAGTTCGGCCTGAAGCTGATTCTGCTCGGGATTGAGCAGGTGATCAAGGAGCAGGAGAAGTAGAAATGCTCCAGGAGTGAACCTCTGCAAGTTATTACGATTGACAGCAACAATCAATGCGCTATAATTCTAGTATAATAAAGGCAATGAAACCTTCGGGTTCAACCTCGCTGAGAAGTGGGTTGGACCCTTTTTGTATTTAAAACCAGGGGAGGATACGTATGCTGAGAACAGAATTGCTGTTACAGCGGCTTAACGAGATCGGCAGGTCGCTCGAACGTATGGGAGGAGCTCTTTTATTATTAGGTGTTGGTTCTGTTGGGGTCGAGACAGAACGGTTAGATGAATATTCGGATTTGGATTTCTTTGTTATAGTGAGACCGGGGCATAAAAACAGATATATCGACCGACTGGATTGGCTCGAAGAAGTACATCCTCTAGCCTATTCATTTAAGAATTCGGATGTTGGATACAAGGTATTGTTCGAGGACGGAATTTTTGGGGAATACGCTGTATTCGAGGAATGGGAGCTGGCGAACGCCTCCTATACGGAGGGCCGGGTTATATGGAAGGATCAGATGTGCGACAATACGGAATTAGCCAAGCCTTCCAATCCGATCCCAACCCTAAAAAACGATTCTTTGGACTTTCCTTTGAACGAAGCCTTAACTAATCTATACGTAGGGCTCGGTCGCTATGCAAGGGGAGAGCGCCTATCGGCTTCGCGGTTTGTTCAAGGTTACGCTATAGACAGAATTCTATCAGTACTCCATTTATTGGAGAAGGAGGTGGATTACTTTCCTGACCCATTCGGGAATGAGAGGAGGTTAGAGAAGAGATACCCCCGTTTTGCGGAAATCATCGGTGACATGATACAGGGATACAATCATGTTCCGGAATCGGCACTTCGTATTTTAGATTTCATAGAAGGAGTGTATCCAGTCAACCGAAGGTTAAGTGATGAGATACGGCGATTGGCTAATCTAACTTGCCGATAAAAACAGCAGGGTAAACCGTATCATAAGTTGGGCTAAAAGCCAACTATGGCGTACTCATCGTTGAACTAGTTAACCGACAAAAAAGGAGCACCATAATAATCTGGTGCTCCTCAATAATCTGGATAAATTCTTTTATTGTATCCCTTTCATATACCCCTGAATTTTCGAGGAGAATGAGTAGAGCAGAATACTGAGGAGGATTGCCGCTCCTCCAATGACACCAAAGTATACCATCTCAGTCTCAGGCGAATAAAATCTGACAATCTGCGCATTAATCGCTTGGGCAGCCGCATTGGATAAGAACCATAAGCTCATGGTCTGAGCGGAGAAGGCGGAGGGCGCTAGTTTGGTCGTAGCTGATAGGCCGACAGGAGACAAGCATAATTCCCCCACCACAACGATGAAATAGCTAAGCACGAGCCATAAAGGATTCACCAGGGAGTTCTCACCGCCAAAGTAAGCCGGCAAGAGGATCACCAGGAAGGACAATCCGGCAAACAATAGACCCAAGGCGAATTTCTTCGGTATCGTGGGCTGCCGTTTCCCAAGCTTCACCCATAACCAGGCGAACAGAGGGGCTAACGTGATAACAAACAAAGGATTTAAAGACTGAAACCAGGCTGGCGAAATATGCAGTCCGGCAAAATGGAGTTCTGTACGTTTATCTGCATAACTGGCAAGAATAGTTGATCCTTGCTCTTGAATGGCCCAGAACATAATCGCTGCAATAAACAGCGGAATATAAGCAACGAGTCTTGAGCGTTCCACGCTGGTTGTTCTTGAACTACGGAACATGACAATGAAGTATAGGGTTGGAATCAGAATCCCCAGAATCCCTACGATCACGATAAAGGATTTAAACGTTAACAGGCCTAATGGAATCGTAACCGCAACGATAACAGCGAGAAGTACTGCACTGGTACCGAATAAAAGAGACACTTTTTTACGTTCTGCGCTTGATAACGGACTTGCCACTAAAGTGCCTGCAAGACCGAGGTTTTTTTTCTTGGTAGAGGCAAACATGATTAATCCCAGAAACATCCCGACGGCTGCAATACTGAAGCCCAGGTGGAAATTGTAATCCATGCCGATGGTTCCTACTATTAGCGGAGCGATGAATGCCCCCAGATTGATGCCCATGTAGAAAATACTGAAGCCTGCATCGCGGCGCCCATCATCCTCGCTGTACAGTTGACCTACAATACTGGATACGTTAGGCTTCAGTAAGCCTGTACCCAGTACGATTAAAACCATGGAAACAAAAAACAATGAAATACTTCCCGGGATAGCCAAGGTGATATGCCCTAGCATGATTAAGATACCGCCGTAGAATACAGCCTTCGACGCTCCGAATACCCGATCCGCTAACCAGCCGCCAATAATCCCGGACATATAGACAAGTGAACCATAAATAGACATAATGGCGAGAGCGGTGCTCTCCTCCATGCCGAGTCCGCCTTGACTCAGTTCGTAATACATATAATAAACAAGGATAGCTTTCATTCCATAATAGGAAAAGCGCTCCCAAAACTCTGTGAAGAACAGAGTAAACAGCCCTTTGGGATGTCCGAAAAACCCCCGTTGCGGAACACTCTCCACGATTCTTTGTTTGTTAAAATCGGCCATGCTGATACTTCCTCCCTTGGTGGTAACAAAATTGTGTGTTCAAAGTATCATCCCTTAGTAAGAATACCCATTATGAGACATTTTCAACTTTCAGAGGCCCATATTAGATCCCACAGCGGATGCAAAAAAATTAGTATACAACATTGGGTGTAAGGTTGGATGTGACATAACTCCAAGAATGGAATCGTAGTAGAATTACACCATAACAAATCAGTTTCATGTACTCGAGGAAAGGGGGGCTCCCGGTGGCGAAGTGGGATAACATGCTGTCCATGCTGTGGATGCTGCGATCTGGAAGGAAGCTTACCGCTGCGCAGATCGCGGACAATTTGGAGATCAGCGTCCGCACCGTGTACCGGTATATAGACGCATTATGCGCCAGCGGTGTGCCGGTTGTTGCGGAGTCAGGTCATGAAGGCGGTATTCGCATTTTGGGGAATTTCAAGGAGACGCCATTGTTCTTCAACTCTGTAGAGCTGAAGGCACTCATGGATGCATTTAAATTTGCGCAAGGCGCGGGCTATCCCTATACAGAGGAGCTGGAAAGCGCATTGAAGAAGGTGGAGAACGGACTACACGAGGAGCAGCGCCACGATCTGTCCCTTCAGATGAGCGGCTTGGATGTAATCTCTCCGGTGCGTCCGCCTTCCGCTGTTCTGTTGCTCAAGGAACTGGAGCAGGCGGCCAAGGACGGGCGAACGCTCCACATCGCCTATCGTAAAGTGAATGCGGAGCTGGCGAGCGAACGTGACATCGATCCGTACGGGTTGGTGTACGACCGAAACGAATGGTACGCTGTCGCGTTCTGCCGGCGGTCGCAGGCAGTGCGGACATTCCGCGTGGACCGCATTGCACGGCTGGAGCTGACTGAAGCGCGGTTCGAAAAGCCAGAGCGTTTCTCTGCGTCCGTCTATTTCCGTGATCAATCCGAGCGGAGACGGGAGGCGGATGGACCGCTGACCGTTATCCGCATTGAGGGAGAGCCTGGCACGCTGAACGCGGTTTGTGGCCACTGGCATCTGCGTCACTATTTAACGGAACGGACCGATCGGGAGGCACGGTTTCTACTCGACGTCCCGACGATGAACAAGTACCTTCCGATGTACCTGATGACGTTCGGCACAGCCATTCGCATTCGGGAACCGCTGGAGCTGAAGCGCCAGATCCGGGAAATGGCATATGGAGTCGCAAAACATTATGAAGACGGTCCGGATTAAACTTCGCTGACAATGATTGTCAGTGAATCCGGTATACGATAGAGTCAAGGCTGCGGTAGTGGCAGCCAAAACAACGAAAAAAAAGGAAAGGTGGATTCATCCATGGTTCAGCACGCGCATCCATTGTACGAATACTTGCCGTCACAGCCAGTGCAGACCAAGTATAACTAGGGATGAATGTTGTCTGAGGCTCTGAGGCTTAACATGTTCACCCGGCTATTTTAAGCGGCCTTGGTTCTGATTTCATGGGACTGAGGCCGTTTTGTTCTGCGTTAAAGAGGGATTTTACTTGAATATTGCCGGATTCTCTGTTATGTTGATAGTAACAAATAGTAAATATCAATGTATTACTAAGTTATTGGGCTAAGTGACTTTCAGCAAGCATAAACGGGGAAATGGAGGGATAGAACATGAAAAGGGCTGTGGGCGGTTGGAAGTTGTTCGAAGTGGTCTGGCTGGTGTTGTTTACTTTAATTGCTGTCAGTTTTACGTTTCTTTCCAAGGATTCTTTTTTCGGATTCACAGTCTTTATCACCGGAGTGCTATGTGTAGTGCTTTCGGCGAAGGGGAAGCTGATGAGTTATGTTTTTGGCATGTATAATACCTTTGGCTACGCCTATTTGGCTTATGTCAACGGATTATTTGGCGAGGTGACGCTGAATTTGATGTTCTTTGTTCCGATGAATGTCGCCGGCTTCTACATGTGGAAGAAGAATTTTCAGAGTGGTAAGCTGTCTATGCGCCAGATGGAGCTTAAAGGTATGTTCCTCGCTTTGGCGGTCTGTATTGTAGGTTCCCTGCTGCTGGGGTTCAGTCTATCGTTCATTTCGGGGCAGAACTCGCCTTACATCGATGCCATAACGACAGTGTTATCCATAGTGGCCACGATTTTGATGGTGAGAAGATTCAAGGAACAATGGCTGGTCTATATTGTGCTGAATATGTTCACGGTGCTGCTATGGGTGATCCGGACGCTGGAAGGCAGCGGTGAGGGCCTGTTGATGATTGTCATGTGGAGCGCCTACCTGATTAACGCGGCCTACGGCTATTATAACTGGAACAAAGGGGCTAAGGAGGCGCTCGCATGAAGACTCTTGGATTAACGCTCGGGAAGTTCGCTCCGCTGCATAAAGGACACCAGTACATGATCGAGATGGCGCTGCAGGAGGTAGACGAATTGATCGTGGTCATTTATGAGACGAAGGTTACCCCGATTCCGCTGCATATCCGGGCGGGCTGGATCCGTAAGCTCTATCCGCTGGTTCGGGTAATCGAAGCCTGGGATGGCCCGGATGGGTACTCGGACGACAGGGAGCATGAGATCCGGGAAGAACTGTATATTCTGGGGCTGCTTCAGGGCGAGCGAGTGACCCACTTTTATTCGAGCGAGTTCTATGGCGGGCATATGAGCATTGCATTAGGTGCAACAGACCGGCGGGTGGATGAAGCTCGCCAGCATGTACCGGTATCAGCTACAATGATCCGTTCCGATCCTCATAAATACCGGGATTATGTAAGTGATATCGTGTACCGGGATTTAATCACGAAAGTGGTTTTTGTGGGAGCGATGTCAACCGGTAAGTCAACCATCACCGCAGCATTAGCCCGGCGGTACGGGACAACCTTTGCCAGTGAGTACGGGCGGGATTATTGGACTGAGCATCAGGTGGACCGCCGGATCGGCCTCAGTGCCTTTGATGAAATTGCCGTGGGCCATATGAAGCGGGAAGAGCAGGCGCTGCTGGAAGCAGACCGGTATCTCTTTGTCGACACGAATGCAATTACCACGTATATGTATGCCTTGGATTACCACGGACGGGCTCCGGAGCTTCTGACCCGGATCGCTCTGGAGAACGCGCAGCGGTATGACTTATTTTTCCTGTGCGACGACGATATTCCTTACGACGATACGTGGGATCGCAGCGGCGATCAGAAGCGCCATGTTTTTCATAAGCAAATCCTAGCGGATTTGAAGGAGCGGCGGATTCCCTTTATTACGTTAAGAGGAACGCTGGAGGAACGTATGCGTAAGGTAGACGGTGTGTTAGCGAACTTTGAGCCTTATTGCAATTATTTCGGAGAACTGCAAAACTAAAAGAAAAGAATCAGGGAGGCGGAGACATTGGAATTGGTGGATCGTGACGGACTTACAGAGCGTGAATTTTTGGAGCAATATCGGGCAGGGGATTACGAGCGGCCTTCGATGGCGGCGGATATGGTCATTTTTACTGTGACGAATACGGAGGCGGACAACTACCGCAAGCTTCCGGAAAAAGAGCTGCGTATCCTGCTCATTCGCCGGGGAGGGCATCCCTTCTTGGGAAAATGGGCACTGCCCGGCGGATTCATCCGGCCGGACGAGAACGCTGATCAGGCTGCCGCGCGGGAACTGAGCGAGGAAACCGGCGTTGATGACGTATACTTGGAACAACTCCACACCTTTACCGATGTCGGGCGTGATCCCCGCACTTGGGTGATGAGCTGCAGCTATATGGCTTTAATCGACAGCAGCCGGTTTCAGCTAAAGGCGGGTGACGATGCCGAAGATGCTGCCTGGTTCAAGGTAAGCTACCGGCATCTGCGGGAGCAAAAGGAATTGCTGGACGAAGGATACGTCAAAACCTTGACCTACGAGCTTAAGCTTAGTGCCGAAGGAGAAGAATTGACGGCGGTTATCAACCGGACTGTAACGGCAAAGCCGACCTCTAAGTCAGTCGTTTACGCTATCATGTCGAATGACGGATTGGCTTTTGATCATGGAAAAATCATTGCTAGCGCAATCGAACGACTGCGATATCAAACCAATGAAACCGATATTGCCCTGCACCTGATGCCGAAGCTGTTTACCCTGACGGAATTGCAGCAGGTGTATGAGGTGATTCTGGACAAGGAACTGCTAAAGGCTGCCTTCCGGCGTAAGGTGGCTAATCTCGTGTCCGAAACCGATCACTACACAGAAAATGGGGGACACCGTCCTCCCCGCTTGTATCGGAGGAATTGGGAGCAAGCCTGAGGATAATTGTATGGAGACAGACCGCCGTAAGAGATCCCTTTCTTCGAGAGAGAGGGTCTTTTTTTATTTTTACGAATAGGGATTGTCAGATGAACACTTAAACTTAGATATCAATTAATTATAAAATTGACAGTTAGTATTCTAAGTGTTATGTTTCTAACATGAATAAATCACATTTCATAATAGGAGGGTAACACGATGATTACTGCAATCACCAACGCGCGTATATTTGACGGCGAAAAAGTGATCCGAGCCACGACGGTTCTGATCGAAGGCGGACAGATTCTATCGGTTGGCGGGGATATACCGGAGCATGCCGTCATTATTGATGCAGAAGGAGGGACTTTGCTGCCGGGTCTGATTGATGCGCACGTTCACACTTCCGTAGAGGGCTTGCGCGACGCATTGAAATTCGGAGTTACAACTGAATTGGAGATGATGGGCGGGTTCACCAAAAGCGGCCGCGAGACACAATTGAAAGGGCTCGATGACATTGCAGACGTACGATCTGCCGGGATGGCGGTCACACCTCCTGGGGGACATCCCGATGAGCTCATGCCGGGGGATGGAGAAATTCCGGATTTTGTACTGAAGGAATTGGAGAAGATGAGCGAAGAAGACCGTAACGCCATGCTGGCTGCCCACTCGCATGATCATGGGGAGGCGCCTACGGTAACCAGCCGGGACGAAGCGCTGGCCTTCGTGGGCGAACAAGTTAGTGCGGGAGCCGACTATATCAAGATTATGATTGAGGAAGGCACGGTATTGGCTGCGCCCGGACTGCCTGTCTTAAGCCAGGATATTCTAAGAACGGCTGTAGAGGAAGCGCATCGTCATCACAAGATTGCGATTGCCCATGTATTGACTGCTGAATCCGCCCGGCAAGCTATAGAGGTTGGGGTTGAGGGACTGGCTCATTTATTCATTGACCGCCCTGAAACTACTCCAGATCTGGTGAAATGGATTGCTGAGGCTGGTGCGTTCGTTACGCCGTGCCTGGTCTTGAACTCCTCGATTATCGGTCACCCCGCATCGGAATTGGCGAAGGATCCGCGTGTGAGCTCCAAGCTCAGTCCGGAATGGATCGATACTCTGAATGCCAGCTTCAATACGTACCCGCAAGGCAGCATGGATGACAACTACCGGAATGTAATGGATCTTCATCGTGCAGGTGTAGACATCCTGGTGGGTACGGATGTCTCCGTACCGGTTCCATCGCTGGGCGGACTTGCCCATGGTGTCAGCGTACACCACGAGATGCAGTTACTAGTAGAAGCGGGATTCACACCCATAGAGGCCTTACAGTCAGCTACCTCAAAAACAGCCCGCCGTTTCGGCTTGAATGATCGCGGGCATATCGTTGCGGGGGCAAGGGCGGACCTGGTCTTGGTTGACGGAGACCCGACAGTAACGATCTCGGATACATTATCGATTCGCGAAGTATGGCAGCGCGGTATCCGGAAATAGGAACTTAAGAATCTAATTTGCTCCATAGGCGAAATCCTTGATCCACAAGGGTTTCGCCTATCTCTTCCTTACCGTCTCCCCTTCAATTAACACAGGCTGATAATAGGTGCTGTTTCTTAAATCCTTCTTCCCTTGCAGTTTCTTAATCACCCAATCGGCGGCATCACGTCCCATTTGTTCCTGCGGGTGTGTCAATGTCGTCAGTTTGATGTTCGCATTTTTGGCAATATAGGAATTATCCTGACCGATAATAGATAAGTCTTCGGGAACAGATATATCAAGTTGTCTGCACACATGTACGACTTCCAGGCCTACCTCGTCGTTATAGCAGACAATCGCTGTTAATCCGCCTCTATTTTCGGTTAGGAATGTCTTCAAGTTGATGGACAGGTCCTGCTTGGTTTCTGTATAGAATGAAAGTACCTGCTCGGGGTGAAAGCGTAATTTGGCTTCTCCGAGAGCTTTGATATACCCCTTCATCCGATATTTTCCTTGTAAATCATCCATTTTGGCAATGATTCCAATCTGTGTATGTCCGTTAGAGATCAGCTCTTTGGTGGCCAGATAGCTGGACTGTACGTCATCGAGACAAAAGAACGGGACCTCGAGTTCTTCATAATAAGCATTAATCATGATGAATGGAACATCCTGCTCCTTGAACGACAGATAGTAAGCGATATTGGGATTGTATAAATTGCTCTTCGTAGGTTCAATAATAAGACCATCCACACCAAAGGACAGCATCATCTCCAGAGCTTTCTTTTCCTGTTCGACATCATTATTGGTACTGGCTAATAGTAATGAATAATTATCTTCATTCAATCTGGATTCAATCCCGCGAATAATAGAAGGGAAGATGTAATCAGAAATGTAGGTCGTGATGACTCCGATTGTTTTATTATTTGAATTTCCGCCGGTTTTTGACCGGAATTGGTTGCTGACATAAGTCCCCGAGCCTTTTTCACTTCTTAAAAAACCCTCATTGGATAGTTCCAGAATAGCCTTTCGAACGGTCTGCCGACTAACTTTATACATATCCTGCAAGGCAGATTCCGTTGGAATCTGGTTTCCTATGCCGTATGTTCCTGAAAGAATATTGCTTTTGATATCCTCAAGAATGACCTGATACTTTGGTTTCACTGTACTCCTTCTTTCCTGGTTGTTCTAATACCAATTTATCCACCCGTAATATTTGTATGTACATATTTTAGCATAATTATAAGCTGATTAGATACTATCGTCTTACATGTACTAATACTTCAGCTGAAATATGATGAAAAGCCCTTGGTATTCACGATATTTGTAGGTATAACTATGAATGTATGTTGACAAATGTACGAACAAAAAATATACTGAAACTGTAAATAAGGGAAAGCGCCTTCTTTCTAATATGGCGGTTAAAACAGTTGTTCAGAGAGGAGTAACGTGTGCATGGATCAAGACATCAAACAAGCGATACTCAAGGGAGAAACCTCACTTGGGATCGAATTTGGATCCACACGTATCAAGGCAGTGCTGATTGATCATCGTTTTGAAACAATCGCATCTGGAAGTTATGAGTGGGAGAACCTCCTGGTAGACGGGTATTGGACGTACAACTTAGAGAGTATTATCGCGGGTCTGCAAGAGGCTTATAGTGGAATGAAGCAAGAGGTTGAACGGAAATATGGAATCACCATTCGAACAGTGGGTTCTATAGGCTTCTCTGCAATGATGCACGGGTATATGGCTTTTGACAGCGCGGGTAAGCTGCTTGTTCCGTTCCGGACTTGGCGGAATGCGACAACCGGTGCTGCAGCAAAAGAGTTAACTGATAAATTTCAATTCAACATTCCTGAGCGCTGGAGTATTGCTCACCTGTATCAAGCGATATTGAACGAAGAAGAACATGTTCCTCGTATCGATTTTATTACGACGCTCTCTGGATACATTCACTGGCTGCTGACTGGAAATAAGGCTATTGGTGTCGGAGACGCTTCGGGTATGTTCCCGATCGATGAAACTACACATGATTACAACGAATCCATGGTTAAGCAGTTTGATGAGCTCATTGCGGCCAAAGGCTACTCCTGGAAGCTGAAAGATATTCTCCCGGAGGTCCATATTTCAGGTCAGCAGGCAGGTGCATTAACGGCAGCGGGAGCCAGAATTTTAGATAAATCCGAAAATCTGCAGCCACGGATTTCGCTCTGTCCTCCGGAAGGTGATGCGGGAACAGGCATGGTTGCTACGAATAGTGTGAGAAAACGGACGGGCAACGTCTCCGTGGGAACTTCGGTTTTTGCTATGCTTGTATTAGAGAAGGAGCTTACGGCGGTATACCCGGAAATTGATCTGGTGACAACACCGGGCGGCAATCCGGTCGGAATGGTTCATGCCAACAACTGTTCAAGTGATATCAACGCCTGGCTGGGCTTGTTCCGTGAATTCTATGAGGCTATGGGGCAGAAGGCGGACACGAATCATTTATTCGGTGTGATGTTCAATAAGGCGCTGGAAGCAGACCCGGATGGCGGCGGATTGCTTAGCTATGGTTACTTCTCAGGCGAGAATATCACCGGAATGGAAAAAGGCCGGCCATTGTTTGTACGCTCCCCTGAGAGCCGTTTCAATCTGGCCAATTTCATGCGCACTCATCTGTTCACTGCTTTTGGTGCATTGAAAATCGGGATGGATATTCTGACAAAGAAGGAAAATGTCGAAATTGACAGCATTCTGGCACACGGCGGTTTATTTAAAACCCCTATCGTCGGACAAAAAATTGTTGCAGCTGCCTTAAATGTCCCGGTATCCGTGATGGCTACAGCCGGTGAAGGCGGAGCATGGGGGATGGCTATTCTGGCTTCTTACATGAGTAACAAGGATCAGCAAGAAAGCCTGGAAGACTTCCTCGACCAGAAAGTATTTAAGGATACCGAAGGACAGGAGATTTATCCTGACGGCTCCGACGTAAAGGGATTCGAAGCATTTATGGAGCGCTACACTCAAGGTCTGGCGATTGAGCAGGCTGCTGTAGATAATCTAGTGGAAAACTGGAGGGGTTGACGTGTTAGAGCAACTGAAAGAAGAAGTATTTCAAGCGAATCTGGATTTGCCTAAACATGGGCTTGTAAAATACACCTGGGGGAACGTAAGCGCTGTTGACCGCGAGAGCCGCTTATTCGTTATTAAGCCTAGTGGTGTCAGTTATGAAACGATGAAAGCCAGTGATATGGTAGTTGTTGACTTTGACGGCAATGTGGTTGAAGGAGCGATGAGACCCTCTTCAGATACACCAACTCATGCCGTACTGTATAAGCATTACGCAGAGATCGGCGGTATTGTGCATACCCATTCGACTTGGGCGACCATTTGGGCTCAAGCGGGTCTGGATGTACCTGTTATGGGGACTACTCATGCAGACACCTTCTATGGTTCGGTTCCCTGCGCCCGTTTCTTAACCCAAGAGGAGATTGACCGTGGTTATGAAGCGGAAACCGGCCGAGTCATCATCGAGACGTTTGAGCAGCGCGGGCTTGATATTTTAGCAGTGCCCGGTGTCCTGCTTAAGGGTCATGCTCCGTTCACTTGGGGCAAAGATGCCAAATCCGCAGTCATGAACAGTGTCGTGCTTGAAGAGGTTTCGAAAATGAATTTATTCGCACGGCAATTGAATAGTTTTGCTGAAGAATTGCCGCAGCGCATTCTAGATAAGCATTACTTACGCAAACACGGGAAAGATGCCTACTACGGGCAGAAGTAATACCAACTACTAATTTATGAAAAGAGGATGAATGATGTCAACAGTAGGTGCAAAAGAATTCTGGTTTGTCGTAGGTTCACAACATCTGTATGGGGAAGAAGCGTTAGCAGAAGTGAAAGCAAATGCACAAGTAATGACCGATGCCTTGAATAAGAGCGGCGTTCTGCCTTACCCGCTTGTATTGCAGGATCTGGCAGTCACTGCAGACAAAATCACTGCCCTCATGAAAGAAGTCAACTATCGTGACGAAGTTGCCGGTGTCATTACCTGGATGCATACCTTCTCACCTGCAAAAATGTGGATCCGCGGTACTAAAATGCTGCAGAAGCCGCTGCTTCATCTGGCTACACAGTACAATGAAAGTATTCCTTGGGCAACCATTGACATGGACTTCATGAACCTCAACCAGGCAGCACATGGTGACCGTGAATATGGATTTATCAACGCCCGTCTGAAAAAACAGAATAAAGTAGTAGTAGGATATTGGGGACGCGCGGAAGTTCAGAAGCAAATTGCAGAGTGGATGGATGTAGCGGTTGCTTACAATGAAAGCTTCAATATCAAAGTGGCCCGCTTTGGCGACAACATGCGTAACGTTGGCGTTACCGAAGGCGATAAGGTCGAAGCTCAAATTCAATTTGGCTGGACCGTGGACTACTTCGGAATTGGCGACCTTGTTGGGTACGTGAATGCTGTGAAGGAAGAAGAAATCGATGCTTTGTTCGCGGAGTATTCCAAAGCTTATGAATTTGACTATGGTACTTACAGCAAGGAAGCTTGGGAAGCCAGTGTAAAAGTGCAGGCAAGCTATGAAATTGCCCTCAAGCGCTTCCTGGATCATGGCGGCTACACGGCCTTCACTACGAACTTCGAAGACCTCTACGGGATGAAACAGCTTCCGGGTCTGGCCGTTCAGCGTCTGATGGCGCAAGGATACGGATTTGCCGGTGAAGGGGACTGGAAGACCGCTGCCCTTGATCGTCTGCTGAAAGTAATGAGCCACAACCAAAACACCGGTTTCATGGAAGATTACACCTATGAAATGGCAGCAGGTCAGGAATCCATCCTTCAATCCCATATGCTTGAGGTTGACCCGACACTGGCAAGCAATAAGCCCAAAGTCCTCGTGTCTCCGCTCGGTATTGGCGATCGTGAAGATCCGGCCCGATTGGTGTTTGACGGCAAGGCAGGAGACGGCGTGGTTGTGTCCATGGCTGACTTCGGCACTCATTACAAACTGCTGATCAATGAGGTTACTGCATTTGAACCAACAGTTCCTGCTCCCAATCTTCCAGTAGCCCGTGTACTATGGAATGTGAAGCCGAACTTCCAGGACGGGGTTAAGGCATGGATTGAGAACGGCGGCGGCCACCATACCGTGGTTTCCTTGAATCTAACTACAGACCAGATTGTTACTTATGCAAAACTGGTTAACCTGGAATACGTCATTATTAAGTAATCAGAAGATGGTTATCTATAAAAGCATTGGGTCCGTTCATAGGACCCAATGCTTTTTTGATTGATGAATGAGGTTGTCTTGGCAAGCTGACCTAGAGGGAGAAGCGGGGTAATGAAATAGAAAAAGCCTGGCAGACGCGCCAGGCTAAGACCTATATAATCATTGCATACAAAGAAGCAATATGTTAAAGTTGAAGGACTGTCGATATTCATAACATAAAGACAGACTTGTTGATTATCTTTATACTTTGATTATAGCAAAAGAATTTGCGTTTTGTCAACCGTCCTTTTTTCTTTTCTAACTTAGTTTGAGAAGGAGTGTATTCAGGAATGATGGACTCAAATGAATGGCGGCAGGAGCAGCAGCGGCTGGATCTGGTGGTAGGAAAGCTGGAGGCAAGAATTGTTGAACTGGAGCCCAAGATAAGTCAATTAAGGGAGCAGGCGGCGGATATCCGCAAAAGGTTCTGGGATGAGGTTACGGTCAACACGAGCACGGATGAGGATTTTGAAGAGACGTTCTTCACGATCAATCAGCAAACTGCAGTGTTATCCGAACGGGAACGGAGCCACGGACGGTTGTTGCAGCAATGGAAAAATATGAACCGGCTACTGCCATCTCCATATTTTGGACGTGTTGATTTTCAGGAAGAAGGCCAGGGAATCACTGAGCAGGTGTATATCGGGGTGTCTTCCTTCGTCGATGCAGATGGCCTGAGCTTTCTGGTGTACGACTGGCGTACCCCTATGGCGAGTCTATACTATGACTATCCTCCAGGAGAAGCAGCCTTTGAAACGCCGGGAGGGCGCATCACCGGGACAATGAAGCTGAAGCGGCAGTACCAGATTCGTGACGGCCATCTCCATAATGTATTCGATTCGAGTATTACTATCGGTGACCAGTTACTGCAGCAGGTGCTCGGTCAGGGGGCAGATGCACAAATGAAGAGCATCGTGGGGACGATTCAAAAAGAACAGAATGCTATCATCCGCAACGATAACAGCCAAATGCTCATTGTGCAGGGAGCAGCCGGCAGCGGGAAAACTTCTGCGGCGCTGCAGCGTGTGGCTTACCTGCTGTATAAACACCGTGAAAGACTCACCGCTGATCAGATCGTTCTTTTTTCACCTAACCCCATGTTCAACAGTTACGTATCCACTGTTCTTCCTGAACTCGGAGAGGAAAACATGCAGCAGACCACCTTCCAGGAGTATCTGGACAATTGGCTTGCCTCAACGTTTCGTTTGGAAGACCCGTTTGATCAGATCGAATATGTGCTGACCGAGCAGCAGACTCTGGGTTATGAGGCTCGTATGAATGGAATTCAGTATAAGGCATCTGAAGCCTACCTTCAGGCACTCCGCGGCTATTCGTTGTGGCTGGTGAAGGAAGGAATGAGGTTTGACGATATCCGTTTCCGGGATCGCGTGTTAATTCCGGGCGAGCAAATCAAAGAAAAGTTTTACAGCTATGACTCCTCCATTCGCCTCACGAACCGCATCGCACTGGTACAAAAATGGCTGCTGCAGGAGCTGACCCGGCTGGAGAAGAAGGAGCAGGAAGCGCCTTGGGTACAGGAGGAGCTGAACTACCTCGATAGTGAGCAGTACGCTGAGGTGTTCAGTATGTTGCATAAAGAGCAGGGGGTCTTTGACTTTGCCGAAAAGTACGCCCGAATATACGAAATCCTGCACAACCAACGCCGTCCGGATGAGAGTGATTTCGATTTTGCCGAGCGGGAGGAAGAGCTGCTCAGCCGAATGATTGTGAAGGAGGAATTCAAACCACTCAGACGGAGCGTAAAACAGTTCTCGTTCATAGACATGGTTGGACTGTACAGCCAGTTGTTCAGAGACGAGGCGGCATACAGGGAGATGACGAATGAAGCTGAGGTACCGGAGCTTTGGGCGGAAATCTGCAGGCAGACCCAAGAAAAGCTGGGCCGAAAAGAACTCTATTATGAAGATGCTACACCGTATCTATATCTGAAAGAACTTGTGGAAGGTGCCCGGACCAACACGCAGGTGCGGCATATCTTCATCGATGAAGGCCAGGATTATTCGATGTTTCAGTATGAGTTCCTCAAAAGACTCTTTCCCCGTGCCCGTATGACGGTACTCGGTGATTTCGGCCAGGCCATCTTTACGCAGGCAACGAATTTGCAAAGGATGGACTCTCCCTTGATTCAGCTGTATGGCGAAGCGGCAACCAGTCAGTTTCTTCTTATCCGCAGTTATCGCTCCACCCGTCCAATTGTGGAGTTTACGAAGTCGCTTTTGCCGGGCGGAGATGCAATTGTACCGTTTGACAGAAACGGCAGGAAGCCGTCCCTCCTGAAGATGGAGTGCAGCGAGAAACGGGCGGAACGAATAGCGGCAGATCTGGCGGTGCTTCAGGCTGAAGGTTGTACATCCATCGCTGTTATAACGAAGACTGCCGCCGAGAGCAGAGAGGCTTACGAGACTTTGACAGCCGGGGGTTCCAAAGAGCTGCGGCTGATCACAAAGAACACACCCACTTTTGAAAAGGGTACGCTAGTTATTCCTGCCTATCTCGCTAAAGGTGTTGAATTTGATGCAGTGCTGATCTACGATGCTTCCCCGCAGTCCTATGACCGGGAGAGCGAGCGCAAGCTCTTTTATACAGCATGCACACGGGCAATGCACCGGCTTTTACTGTATACGACAGGGGAATGGACGCCTTTTGTTCAGGCGGTAGATCCATCGTTGTATGAGCTAGTGTAAGCACCGGTACGGCTTCAAGCTGAGCTCCAGCAGCTGGATAACGGTCTCCTGCAGCTGGGGCGGCTCTGCGACCTTCACTTCAGGTCCGAACTTCAGCAGCCCCCGCGCCGTATAAGGGAACTCTTCCACGGGGACGCTGCTCTTCCAAAGATAGGCATACTCAGAAGGGAGCTCTGCCTGCTGCAGAGAGTGAAACATTGGATCGGATTCCGCGAGCCGGGCGCCAAAGGCGGTAAACCATAGCGTAACCTCCAATCGGGGCCGCTCATCGGCAGCTACCAGCCACTCCTGCAGATCTGGAGCGGAGAGGTCCTCTTGTTCCAGCACCTCCAACTGCAGAATGCGATCGGCGCGGTACAGAATCACACGGTCGCCTTTCTTGGCGGGCATATACCAGTAGCCGTTCTCCAGGTAGATGCCGACAGGGGTTGCTTGTGCGTCCTTCGTTCCGCTCCGCGAGCGGTAGGTGAACGCGATCTGCCTCTTGGCGATTGCCGCTTGGAGAATAGCTGTTGTAAACGGCGCAGGCTGTGCAGGCTGCTGCTGGAGGACGGCGATGTGGCTGCGCATCCGGTCGATCGAGTCCTTCACGTCAGGTGGCAGACTGGCATAGTACTGCTCGGCCAGGTGCGTCCGGAACGACTCATAGGGGAAGCTCTGGATTTGCTCCATGACCTGAATCATCAGGAAGAGACCCAGAGCTTCGTTAGGTGTAAGCCGCAGCGGTGGCAGAATCCGGTTAGGCAGCGCCCGGTAGCCGCCATGGGCACCTACTTCGGCATATAACGGGAAGCCGATCTGCTGCAGGTAGTCGAGATCGCGCTGAATCGTACGCAAGGACACCCCGAAGCGTTCGGCCAACTCACGGGCAGTGAATTTTCTGCGGGAGTCGATGATTTGCATCATGGCTAGCCGTCGGTCATTCATTTTTTGCACCTCGTTTAATTACGACGTATATTGTCATAGTTCCAGTTTATCATGAAAGCATGAGAGGAGCGATGAACAATGAAGCAGAGTAAAGTTGTGCTGTATGTTGCCATGAGTCTGGACGGGTATATTGCTAGGTTAGACGGTTCAGTGGATTGGCTCTATGATGTTCAAGGGGATGGGGGCGACAACGGCTACGGTGATTTTTACAAGGGCGTTGGCGTGGTGGTTATGGGAAGGCTTACCTATGATGAGGTGCTGAAGATTTCGGATGAATTTCCTTATGCCGGCAAGCCTTGTTACGTTCTGACCAGAAGAGAGCAAGCTCCAGACAAGTATGTTCATTTTACCGACGAGGCACTGGACAGCTTGATCCCGCGGCTGCAGACCATGAGCGATGGGGATGTCTGGCTGGTGGGGGGCGGCCAGCTGGTGCAGGCGTTCCTGGAGCATGAACTGATTGATGAAGTGCAGCTAACCCTGATTCCGAAGCTGCTTGGCGAGGGGATTCCGTTATTTCCTGCAGGAACAGTTCCTGGCAATCTGAAGCTGACAGGGCTGGAGCGTATGGGTCAGATGGCATCCATCCATTATGAGGTTATCAAGTAAGAAGCCTGGCGGCGGGAAGGTCTTTACGGAACCGGGTTCGTGACGAAGCTGAAAAAGAATTAAAATGCTACTGACATAACGTTGTCAGTAGCGTTTTTGTATAATCAGATTAGATCAAGATAAAGGAGCTGTTCGAAAAGTATGAATACCACCGAAGCGTTGCAGCGGTTTGAAGAAACGGCAAATTACTATCTCCATCAACTGGATGAATTCAGTATGGAGCAGTTGAAGCGTCAGCCAAGTGAGGACGAGTGGTCGCTTGGACAAATGTATCTGCATCTGATTCACTCGGCTCTGTATATGCAGCTTCGCAATGTTGAACAATGCCTGGCTCCAGGCGAGGATTCTGTTGCCCCTATCGCGGAAAAGACAAGGGAGGGTACAGAGATTTTTGATCAAGGAAGCTTCCCGCCTATTCGTGTCCATGTCCCGCCTTCACCACAATATACCCCGGTGCAGCCGGAGAGCAAAGAACAGTTAATTCAGGGATTGAATACCGTGATCGGCCGAATGAAAGAAACTTTGCCGAAGCTTGAACAGGCATCTCTGCAGAATACGGTACCCCATCCGCGGTTCGGTCCACTCCACTCCAAAGAATGGTTTTTGCTTATTGAAATGCACTATCGTCATCATCTTCTGCAGATGGACCGGTTGAGGGCATTTCTAGAATGCAACGTATAAGCGAGCAAAGCCGCTGCTGGATTGGGGTTGTCTCCGCTTCTCATGTGAAGTGGGGGGTGCTCGGTGGATTCGCCCAGCTCAACCATGGCAAGTCAGCGCCTTTGCGGCGGATGAGCCGTGGCGATTGGCTAATATACTATTCTCCACGGACGGATTTGGCGAAGGGGGAGGTCCTCCAGGCGTTCACTGCCATTGGTCAGATTGAAGATGACAGCATCTACCCCTATCCGATGTCCGAAACCTTTGTGCCCTACCGCCGCAATATCCGCTATTATCCGTGCCGGGAAGTGAGGATTGCTGATCTATTGAACCAGCTTAGCTTCACACGCGGGAATCGAAACTGGGGGTATAGCTTCCGTTATGGTCATTTTGAGATCAGCCGGGAGGATGGTCAGACGATTGCGGCCGCCATGCTGGACCCCATAAGAGAATAAGCGGATGCGGTTCCGTCTTATGAACATATGGTAATAAATAATAATTCAAGAAACGGCTGGAACAGGGGGACCTGAACCAGGCGTTTTTTATATTTTAGCGGAGTTATGGAGGGATTCACTATGTTATATAAAAAACTAGATAAATATTAAAATTTATATGTAATAGTGATACACTAAGATCAGGTCATCATTGATCAATAAAAGGTGTGTGACGAAGTCGCGCCCTGGCTTGTTATAGCGCCTAAGCAGGAGCGCCTGAATCTTCCTGCAAATCGTAGGGTAGAAGGACGGGTAAACATGAGCAACCAACAAACAAAAACAGACGTTATTTTAATTGGTGCCGGAATCATGAGTGCGACGTTAGGTTCTATGCTGAAAGAATTAGTCCCGGACTGGACCATCACCGTGTTTGAGCGGCGGGCGGGCGCAGGCGAGGAGAGCTCTAACGAATGGAATAATGCGGGAACAGGGCATTCCTCACTGTGCGAGCTGAATTACACCGTAGAGGGGCCGGATGGATCCATCGATATTAGCAAGGCTGTAAAAGTAAATGAGGAATATCAGTTCTCCAAGCAATTCTGGTCTTATCTGGTAAATAGCAAACGGATACAAAACCCGCGGGACTTTATTGTGGCCGTACCCCATATGAGCTTTGTCCAAGGGGAAACAGATGTTGCTTTTCTAAAAAAAAGATATGAAGCGCTTTCGGAAAATCCGTTGTTCCAAGGGATGGAGTTTTCCGATGACCCGGAACAGCTGATGAAATGGATTCCGCTAATGATGAAGGAAAGAAGAATAGAACAGCCTATAGCGGCAACCCGAATTGAATCAGGTACAGATGTGAACTTCGGTGCTTTAACACGCATGTTGTTTGACCACCTAGAGAGTAATCAGACGGATATCCGATTCAAACATCAAGTGGAGGATATTACCCGTGCCCGTGACGGCTCTTGGGACTTGAAGGTGCAGAATCTCGATAAGGGTACCACTTCGCATCATTCTGCAAAATTCGTCTTTATCGGCGGCGGGGGAGGAAGCCTGCATTTGCTGCAGAAATCCGGTATTCCTGAAGGGAAAGGAATTGGGGGGTTTCCGGTAAGCGGACTGTTCATGGTGTGCCAGAAGCCGGATATTGTAGCAAAGCATCATGCCAAAGTATACGGAAAAGCCGCGGTCGGAGCTCCTCCAATGTCTGTTCCGCATCTGGACACGAGAGTGATCGACCAGAAGGAATCGCTGTTCTTTGGACCGTTTGCCGGCTTCTCGCCAAAGTTCCTCAAATTCGGCTCGATGTTTGATTTGATTACTTCTGTAAAGCCGGGTAATCTGACAACGATGCTGGCAGCGGGGGCAAAAAACCTTCAGTTGACCAAATACCTGATTGGACAGGTGATGTTATCCAAAGAACAGCGTATAGAAGCTTTACGGGAGTTTGTCCCGGACGCCAAGAGTGAGGATTGGGATTTGGTGGTGGCAGGCCAGCGTGTGCAGATTATCAAAGATACCGCAGCCGGCAAAGGAACGCTGCAATTTGGCACAGAAGTGATCAGCAGTGCCGACGGGTCGATAGCGGCTCTATTGGGGGCCTCTCCCGGTGCTTCTACTGCTGTTTCTGTCATGCTGGAAGTCATCATCAAATGCTTCCCGCAGCAGATCAAAGCATGGGAATCGAAAATCAAAGAGATGATCCCTTCCTATGGTGCCACCTTATTGGATAACCCCAAACTAATACAGGACATTCACACCTTAACGGATCGCTCCCTTGGTCTAACGAATGAAGCGGGAGAGTATGAGACACAGAAACATGCATTTACTTCATAATTGTTTTTCTGGAAATATTCGAAATTCTTGAATGGGTCAGTAAACACCCGGTTCCCGATTGACGCGGAATCGGGTGTTTGACATGGGGATTTATGGGAATGGCTTGTCCCTTCTTCGACCGGCTGTTCATCCAGTACGTTCTATCATAGTAATCTCCCTCAATACGGGCGTATATCTGCAATCATAGTTTAATAGGTCATTGATGCTTAATATATACCCAAGCTCCTTTATAGCTTGTGCATAAAATATAAAGAGCTCATCTGCACCGAGCCGAAATATTTATTTTATCAGTAGGGGGGATATTTATGAAAGGATTAATCCTGTGTGCCGGCCGAGGGACGAGACTGCAGCCTTCAACATATACCAAACCAAAGTGCATGTTACCTGTTAACGGGGAGTATATTCTTGTCTCAATCATTAATAAACTTGTTGCGGCCGGAATCACCGAGATTGGAATCGTAGTGAACCCTTCGCAAGGAGAGATCCGGCAAACGATTGGAGATGGGGAGCGATGGAACGCCTCGTTAACCTTTCTTCTGCAAAAAGAAGCAAAGGGACTGGCGGATGCGGTCAAAAGCGCGCGGTCCTTTGTGGCGGATTCCCCTTTTTTAGTGATGCTTGGCGATAATTTGTATGAGGGTGATCTGATGCCATTCATCCGATCATTGGAGGCGGGTAAGGCTGCGGCCTCGATCCTGCTTCAACAGGTTAAGGACCCTAGTCAATTTGGCGTTGCCGTCATCCATGATGGACAAATTGTCAGTCTGGAAGAGAAACCCCGCATCCCTAAATCCAATCTGGCGATCGTCGGTGCATATGCTATTACTGCAGCTATCTGGCCGGTATTGGATAGACTGACACCCTCCCCACGTGGAGAATACGAGATGACGGATGCCATCCAAATGTTAATCTCAGAGGGCAAGCATGTTGCGTACAGCATAACGACCGCACCGTTTTTTGATATCGGGACCCATGAACGATGGCTTGAAGCGAACCGATACAAGATGGATCAAGATCCGCAGAACTTCATGAACTCATCTGACATCCACATATCTGCTCAATTCATTCCTCCGGTTAGGATTGATCCGACTGCAAGTGTAACGAACAGTGTTGTTGGACCTTATGTGTATATTGGTCCGAATAGCGTGGTGCAAGATTGCATTCTAACGAATAGTATTTTAACTGATCAGGTGGAATTGTCCCATGTTCATGCGGAAGGAAGTGTTTTTGGATCGTATGTTCATCTGGCTGAACAAGAAATTCAGGAGCGGCCGGCTCGTTATATCCTGGGCGATCGTGCATCAGTCACAAGAGTCCAAGGGGATTCGTAAAATGGATTCAAAATAAATTGCATATGTACTGGGGAATAGTCCAATCCGGTCACTGGGGCAAACATACACTTAAAGTAGTCGAATGCATCAGGCAACTATGCAAAAGATACTTTAAAGGTAGGTGATCGTTGATAATGGTTGATTTAGTTTTAACGATTAACGATAAAGACGGGAGCTATACGGAGCATGCGGGTGTTGTTCTTGCATCAGTTTTTGCTAACACCCAGCAAATGATCAATGTGCACATTGTGCATGATGATTCCCTAAGCGAAGAAAACAAGTTAAAGCTCACTCAATTAGTGGATGTATTTCATCACAACATCTTTTTTTATCATGTTTCAATTCCTTGGGATATGCAAGAGGTTGCAGCCGGCGTGCATAAAATCGACTACTGGACAATGGCCAGTATGTACCGTTTGTTGCTTCCGATCATTATTCAGGCTGACAGGGTTATTTATCTCGACTGCGACATTTTGGTTAATATGGATATCAATGAACTATGGAGCATCGACCTGGGAGAACATTATTTGGGCGCAGTACTGGATCAGGGCGAAAATTTGCTGGAGTACTTCATCTCACTCGGGCTAAGTGCAGAGCTGTATTTTAACTCAGGGGTCATTCTGTTTCAACTGAACAATATCCGTGGTAAAGAGAACTGGTATGGCGAAATGCTTGATTTCTTGCGTAATTACCCCACGATGACCATGCCTGATCAGGATATTCTGAATGCTGTTTATAGCTCTAACTATTTGCAAATGGATCAGCGTTTTAATACGTTTGCTCATAGCGATCTCGATTTAGAGAATAAAATTGTGCATTTCGCCGGAGACAATAAATGGTGGGATGTCAATTCACCCAATGCACCGATATACAATAATTACCTTGCCATGACTCCGTGGGCCAGAGAGCTTACACCAGTGCCGGTTTCTGAGCCGGCGCCGGCTGATATCCCGGCTGAACCGCCAGCTGGTATCCCGGCTGAACCGCCAGCTGGTATCCTGGCTGAACCGCCCGCTCCGGAAATCCAGCTCCCGGAAACTTCAGTTCTGGAAAACCCGGCTCCTGAAGTGCCTGCACCGTCCCCGGAAATTCCTGTGAAGCGGCACAGACGTAAACGCCGCAGAACGTTGCGGCTGATACGCAGACTGAGAAGAAGAAGAATGATCCGCGCCAAATACCGTTCAATCAAGCGGGCAAGGCTGATTAAGTACCGGTATGCAAAGAGAAAGGTGCTGAAACTGAGAAGGAGAAAGCTGCGTTCACTGAGAAGAAAGAGCAGATATGTGATCCATCGGGTCTCGCTGAAAAAAAGCAAATATACCCGGAAGCGTAAGCGTGTCTCATAAAGTAGGTTAATGAATATAATCCCGCAAAAGAAGCAGATGTGTCGGATACCCCGGCAGACCTGCTTCTTTATTTTTTGTATTTCTACTGGCCAATGCAATCAGGCAAATAAAGAGGAAAGAAAGTTCAGGTCTGCTCCTCCCCCATTGGCAGGAATACTCCCTCGGATCGTGGAATATAAACCGGGAGCAAAGGATTCGAAATACAGGCGTATCCTGGATATGTCCTAACCGCAGGAGGAGAACAACAATGAAGTCTATCACTGTTCAAGGTCTTACGGAGAAGTTCCATTTGGAAGTGCTGGCGGGCTCCAGCCGTATGGACCGTGAAATCACCCGTCCACGGACGCATAGACCGGGGCTGGAGTTTGTCGGCTATTTTGATTTTTTTCCCATGGAGCGGGTGCAGGTGCTCGGCCGTAAGGAAATTACCTATTTATTGACGCTAAGCGTAGAAGAGCGCATGCTGCATATTGGAAATATCGTTAAATATCATCCACCGTGTTTTATTGTGACCTCAGGGCAGCAGGAGATCCCCTACCTGACTTTATTCTGTGACCAGGAGGGGATTCCGCTGCTGCGGACAGGTGATACCACAACAGAGTTCATTGCCAAGCTCGACAGCTATCTGGTGAAGACGCTGGCGCCGGAGCTGTCGATCCATGGAGTATGTGTGAATGTGTCAGGCATCGGTGTTCTGCTCAGGGGCAAGTCCGGGATTGGCAAAAGCGAGACCGCACACACGCTAATCGGCAGAGGCCACCGGTTCGTGGCAGACGATATTGTGGTGCTCAAGAAGCTGGGCCCGTCCACACTTCTCGGGACACATAATGAGACCACACGTGAATTTCTCGCACTGCGCAGTATTGGCCTGATCAACGTGGTGCGGCAATACGGACGCAAAGCCTTTCAGGACGAGACGCGCATTGTGCTCGATATTGAGCTGTGTCCATGGCAGGAGAATTCACTGAACAACGACTTGGAGCTGGTGCCCAAGTTCACGGATTATCTCGGTGTCCAGATTCCCCATATCGAGGTCCAGCTTCAGCCGGGGCGCGATGTAGCGGGGTTGATCGAAGCGGCAGCCAACAATTGGTACCTGAAGCAGCTTGGTTACAGCGCTGCTGAAGAGTTCATGCAGCGGATTGAGAATGGAATGGAGTCTTAGAACGATAGAACAGCCGTTTTCCGTCATAACCGGGGAACGGCTTTTTGCTGTGTGCGCCTGGGATGATACCTGGTGCAGAAGTGTGCCAACGTACAAAATGCTTGCTTAAGCATACAAAATGTTTTCTTTTCATACGTTACCTAATATTTTAGCGATTGATATATTTATATGTAAGTGCTTACGTGCAACAGGAGTACTCATTGGCATCGAAAGACGGGCATAGAAAGGTGATCAGAACATGAGAAATAGAGTAAAGGGCATATCCGTGGTATTAGCAGTATTGTTGATGCTCAGTTCATTTTCATTCCAAATGGGGACGGCGAAGGCTACAGCTTCGAATGGTCCGCAGATTGTGAACGGCGGTTTTGAGACGGATTTCTGGGCCGACCATTCATGGAGTGTAGAAACGGCAGACTGGAATCAGGTAGAGATTAGCCGTTTTGCATACGCCACCGATAAATGGCTCACACCGGATCAAGGGACTTATGCATTTAAATATTGGATGAAAGATGCGGCGCCTGGAAATCAGGCCATCACGGTGAAGCGGACCCTGAATTCTCTTCCGGCAGGGAGCTATGAATTGTCGGTCAAGTCGATGGGCGGCGCTGGAACAGCAGCGGGTAAGGTTGAGCTGTTTGCGGGAGACGGCAAATCATCCGTTACTGCCACCACCGGTTACAATGCCTGGGGAACGGTCAGTCTGAAATTTGTATTGGCACAGAATACCTCCAGTCTTGTCATCGGGGCGAATATCAGCGGTGCTCCGGCAGCGTGGGGATATTTGGACAGCTTCGAGCTGAAGCAGACAGGCGTAGAAGCTGCTCCGCCGGTAGCGGCAGATATTTTTGTGAAGAAGGTTGAAGGACTCTCGCCTGACTTTATTAAGGGTGTGGATATTTCCAGCATCATCGCTTTGGAGAATAGCGGAGTCAAGTTTTATAATGAGGCCGGAGCAGTGCAGGATATTTTTACAACGGTACATGAATCCGGAGTGAACTATGTTCGGGTGCGGATCTGGAATGATCCTTTTGATACAGCGGGCAGGGGGTATGGAGGCGGCAATAATGATCTGGCCACCGCCATTGAAATCGGCAAAAGAGCCACCGCCAATGGAATGAAGCTGCTGGTGGACTTCCACTATTCCGACTTTTGGGCCGATCCGGGCAAGCAGCACACGCCCAAGGCATGGGCAAATCTAAGTTTCGAAGACAAGAAGAACGCGCTGTATACGTATACCAAAGAAAGCCTGCAAGCCCTGCTCGATGAGGGTATTAATGTAGGCATGGTACAGGTAGGTAATGAAACCAACGGGCAATTCGTCGGGGAATCCGATTGGACGAAGATGAGCGCATTGTTTAGTGAGGGAAGCAGAGCGATCCGGGAAGTCAACTCTAATATCCTGATCGCACTGCATTTTACGAATCCGGAGTCATCGGGCAGATATGTTTCCTATGCACAGAAGCTGAAGGATAACCAAGTAGACTATGATGTGTTCGCGAGTTCCTATTATCCGTTCTGGCATGGCACATTAAGCAATTTGACATCTGTTTTGAAGCAGGTAGCCGATACTTTTGGCAAAAAGGTAATGGTAGCCGAAACCTCTTACGCGTATACCGCTGAAGATGGGGACGGACACGGAAATACAGCGCCGCAAAGCTCTGGCCAAACCTTGGATTATCCCATCAGCGTTCAAGGCCAGGCCAATTCAGTCAGAAATGTGATTGAGGCGGTTGCCAATGTTGGTGAAGCGGGAATTGGCGTGTTTTATTGGGAGCCGGCATGGCTTCCGGTAGGTCCGAAAGAAAACCTGGAGCAGAATAAACTCCTGTGGGAAAAATACGGTTCAGGTTGGGCCGCGAGCTATGCGAAGGAATATGACCCTAAAGATGCAGGGGTATGGTATGGCGGAAGTGCGGTCGACAACCAGGCATTGTTTGACTTTGGCGGGCATCCGCTTCCTTCACTGAATGTATTCAAATATGTGGATACTGGGGCGGTTGCTCCGCTTGCCATTGATGAAATCGGGGCGGTCTCGGTGACTGCGATGGCCGGGGAGCCGGTTGAATTACCGACGGTCGTAAGTGTTACTTACAATGATGGAAGTACCGGAAAGATACCGGTGGTATGGGATCAAGCCGCACTTGATCAGGCGACCAGCCAAGGGGCGGGCAGCTATGTAATTAGCGGAACCGTAGAAGGCGGTCATGCGGTGAAGGCTTCGCTTGTCATTAAAAAAGAGAACTTCATCGTTAACGCGGGTTTTGAGAATAGCGACAGAAGCATGTGGAAGATCACGTACGGAGAGGGAAGCGCACCTCATACGGATTATCAGAATAAGGTTTCTGATGCCAAGACAGGTAATTATTCGCTTCATTTCTACTCCGCAAACCAAGTCAACTTTAGTGTAGTACAGACTGTTTACGGGCTAAAGCCGGGATACTACAATCTCTCCATGTCCATTCAAGGGGGAGATGCTGTTCATCCCGAGATGAACCTCTTCGCCGTGACGGGCGGACAAGAAGTGAAAGCGGACACCGGGGTTAACGGGTGGGGGCAATGGAATAACCCTGAAATCGGGAATATCCTCGTTACCGATGGGAAGCTAACGATCGGAGCCAATATTAAGGCCGATGGCGGCGCATGGGGAACGATGGATGATTTTTACCTAAGCTTTGCCAAAGATATGGAGCAGGAGCCTGATCCAGGAACGGGGACCCCAGGAAATCCTGGCGGAGAAGTACCTCAGCCGGGGAATCCTGGCGGAGAGGTGCCACAGCCGGGAAATTCTGGTGGAGAGGTGCCTCAGCCGGGGAATCCTGGTGGAGAGCAGCCTCAACCTCAACCGGAGACTCCGGCTACTCCGCAGCCTCAGCCAGAGATGCCAGTTAGCCCGCAGCCATCTGCCGGTGGAACACAACCAGTGACCGAGACGATCACAGTTAACGTGGATGGCGGGAATGCAGGAGGGCAGCCGGTATCCAATGTGGTCATTAACCGGACGACCCAACCGGATGGAACCCAAAAAGACAAGGCTGATTATACAACGGCCAAGGCACTTGAAGCCGTAGGTAAAGTTACTGCAGCGGGTCTTGATACAGTCCGGCTAGTCCTTCCGGATAAGGAAGACAAGGTCTCCGAGCTGGATCTTGGATTGTCCCAGGATACCTTGAAGACACTTGCTTCCGGCAAGGTCAATCTGGAAATGTACACGAATAATGCCAGATTGATCCTGCCACAGCAGACTCTAACTCTGCTAAACGGAGATTATCGGTTCAAGTTCATCCCTGTGAAGAATACGGCTGCGGTCAAGTCTGTAGAGGAACGGGCCAAGAAGGAGGCTGTCGTCCAAACGGCTGCAGGTACCGGAAGTGTAGAAGTTGTAGGACGTCCGGTGACCATTGAGACGAGTCTGAAGGATCAGCCGGTCGACTTGATTCTCCCGATTCCAAGCCACGCTGTTCCCACCGGTGCGGCTGATCGGGCGGCATTCTTAGCGAAGCTGGTGATCTACATTGAGCACAGCGACGGCGAGAAAGTGCTGGTACAGCCAGAAGTGGTGCAGTATTCAACCGAGCAGCTTGGACTGAAGTTCCGCGTGACCAAATTCAGCACATTTACTGTACTGAGTATGGATAACTGGGCAGCATCCCAGCAGAGTCCATCCACGCACCAACCCTATATGAAGGGGTATCCGGATGGCGCCTTCAGACCGGGTCAAGCGATGACCCGAGCTGAAATGGCAGCGGTTCTGTCCCGGATTGGAGCAGGTCAGAATACAAAGGCCCAGACTATAAGCTATAAGGATATTAGTGATTTTGGGTGGGCGGCAAACGATATTGGTACAGTAACATCGACAGGATTAATGACAGGATACAAGGATGGAACCTTCGGAGCGAATGTGTTCATCACCCGGGCTGAAATGGCAGCCATTGTGGTGCGCTGGATGAATCTGAGCGGAGAGCCCACATCCTCATTCACGGATACTCAGGGTCACTGGTCAGAACACAATATTGCCTTGGTTCAGCAGGCAGGGTATATGAAGGGGATGCCGGACGGAAGCTTCGGACCGGATAAGCTGCTCAGCCGGGCAGAAGCGGTGACGTTAATCAATAGAGTACTTAAGAGAGGACCTTTATACGGTTCCCTGACTCCGGCATGGTCGGATGTGCCCCTGGGCTATTGGGCCTTTCATGACATTGAGGAAGCCTCCGTCAGTCATAGCTACACCCTTCGGGAAGCTGGCGGGGAAGAGAACAAGGGAGAGTAAGAGGAGGGACAAGAGGGGGAACAAGGGGGAGAACAGGGTCAAGTAGCAAAATCCTTCCGCATCCTCAAAAATTGCATTACGATGGCCTTCTGTTGTGGATAAGATGTGTATAGTTGCCGAAGTGGAATTAGTCCACTTAAATAGACGAAAAAGCTTTTTTCGGAGGCAATAGTGGGAAAGAGTAGACTTAATTTAAGCAAATTTACCCGAAAGGGTGGAAATCGGCCGGATTAGATTTACTTTTTCCAACATGCGCTTGCGGAGAGGTGGGTGATTAAGATTTAAGTTCACTTTGTCCAACTTGCTTGCTGCCGAGTCTAATGAGGCCATCCAAGCAAGTCTAAATCAGAAATCCACAACGGCTATACTGTCCAGCGAAGGACGGTGTGGCCGTTGTGTCTTGGGAGTAGTCCGGGCATCCTCCCCGTGGGCCAGCCAAACAGCTGATGCAGATTCTGATACTTAGTCTTCTAATACGCAGGAGTCGGAGTGTTGACCTTGTCGACGACCATCAGGCCGTCGAATTGCTCCTTCGGAACAAACTTCATCGACATCGGAGCAATGACCTCGCTTGTCATCCCGTCTTCAGCGGCATAGATTGGCTTAAACATCCAGCTGTTGGCGGCCTTTGCCTTGGTGTGGCCGGACAGGTCGACAAAAGTATTGGCGTAGCCAGACTTCATAATGGTTTGCTCCAGGCTGCCCTTTGGCATAGGGGTGATTGAAAATGGCTTCATAGTTGTAATTGAAACGGTCTTGCCTCTGTTCATAAAGAAACCGACTACGTACATTTTATCCTTGAGCTTTTGGTGCAGGAGTTCTCCCATGCTCTTGAAGCTGCCCACCCATTTGCCGCCCTCCAGTACCCGGATGTCCGAGGTGTTTTTGGCAAGGTGGTCATTATGTGCCCACAAAATGATTTTTTTACCCGGATATCGGACTTTCATCAACCATTCTACATGCTCGGCCATAGCCCGGTCGCGTGCCTCGTAGGATTCCTGCACATTTGTAATCAAGCCACTTTGCAAAAATTGCACACGATCCTCCAGCGATTTCAGGACAACATCGACGATATAAGGATCATTTGGATAGGCCGCCGCAAATTGCTTCCGCCGGTCTTTGATGAACTGGATATACTTTTCATATTCCGGTACATTGCGCTGGTTGACTTGTTCCATCCCTTGCTTATACTCTTTACGCTCAGGATGCAAACCATATTCATTCGCTACATCATAGAATTCGGTGATCGCTTGCAGATCAAAATGTTCAAAGGCCTTCCCGTACTCCTTGTCTTGAGTGGAGATGAAGTCTCTCACGCCGTAGGTCAGCAGAGGGTTAGTGAACTGGTTATCAAAACCGGCCAATTCCAGTGGCTTGTCTGTCTTACGCGACTTCTTAATATAGTTGAACAGCTCAAGCGTCTCTTTGGAATGCCAGACCGGCAGGACGGAATACATCATCATCTGGGTGGCAGTCAACTGATCGGCTTGTTTGTTGATAAATTCGGCATCGCCCAGGCCAGATTCAAAGGCAATGACATCAAAACCAAGCTCTTCGTGCAAATATTTAATCATTTTCGTCTTCATACTTGCGTATTCGGCTACCCGGTGAAAGTTCTCACCCAGACTGACTACCGTTTTACCTGCAAGCAGCGGCTTTAGAAAAGCCAGATCGCTGTAATCCTCTCCGCGGAGTGACTTGATCTCGTGCGCATAGGCCAGCGGCTTCGAAACAGACTGTGGTACAGCCCCCGCTACAACGCTCTGGCCGGGCAACAGCACCAGCAGTGCAGACAATAGAGTGATTACCCTCCGGTTCCATTTTAATTTCACAGACATTGGTGTTCCTCCTCAAATGGGTTATGGTTAACTTTTGCCCTCATTATAGGAGACGTTTATAAAGATTTGATAATGATTCAAAGTGAAAAAAAGAAGGCATCCCGCGAAGGATGCCCTTTGTTTGTCCGCTATGGGTTTAGCCCTTAACCGCTGACCCAACGGTAAGCGCATTTTCGACTTGCTCGCTGAACAGCATGTAGATCAGGACGGTAGGCAAGCTGGCAATGGTCATGGCCGCTCCCATCGCACCCCAGTCGGTTGTGAATTGACCTTGGAAGAATAGCAGACCCAGCGGCAGCGTCTTCAGGCTTTCTTTGGTAATCAGGATGACGGCCATCGTGAATTCGTTCCAGGAGTTCAGGAAGATAAAGATGACCATCGTGGCGAGCGCCGGCTTGATAATCGGCAGCATGATACTGAAGAATGTCCGGTAGATCGAAGCTCCGTCAATACAGGCCGACTCCTCCAGCTCGTTAGGAATACTGCGGAAGAAGCCATAGAATACAATAGAGGTAAAGGACAGGTTAAAGGCGATATACGGCACAATCAGCGCACCATACGTATTGGCAAGATGAAAGTCTCTGACCAGAATAGCCAGCGGAATCATAATGACCTGAATGGGGATGAACATGCCTATCATAATATAGGTGTGGGCGATGCCGCGCAGTCGCCATTGCAATCGGGCCGCAGCATAGGAGAACATGACGGACAGAACGATCGCTCCAATAACGGTTGCCCCCGCAACGATTACACTATTCATGAAGTATACCGGCACATTGTATTTGGACCAGGCATTCGAATAATTTTCAAATCTTAGATGAGTCGGGAACCCAAAGGGATTGGTTACGAAGATCTCGTCATTATTTTTTAGCGAGTAAAAAATCATCCAGATCAACGGATACACCGACAAGATTGCATACAGCCACATAAAGCCTGTGACGGGCAGATTGTTTTGGCGCACCTTCTTAATAAGCCAGGCCATATTTGGACACTTCCTTTAATAAGTGATTCGTTCTCTGGCAACCAGACGGTTGATGATCAGTGTGGCAAGCAGGCATTCAATGACCAGCATAGCCGCCGCCGCACTTCCATAACCGAACTCTCCCACACGGAAAGCGGAACGATACATCAAATAGGTAAGTGTATAGGTTGAAGTTCCTGGTCCACCACCGGTCATAATATACATATTTGCAAAAGCATTCAGTCCTCCCGTAACTGCGAAGACCAGACAGAACTTATACGTTTCAGCCATCATGGGAATCATGATTTTGCGGATCGCCTGCAGTTTGGTTGCACCGTCAATACGGGCCGCTTCCATATATTGCTCGGGTACCGATCTTACTCCCGCAAGGATCAGAGCAAAGTGATAGCCCATATACTGCCAGGCATTGACGAAGGCCACGGCGATGATCGCCGATTTGCTGCTCGACAGCCAGTCTTGCTGATAGTGAATGCCGAGGATCTCGAACAGCTTGTTCATGAGGCCATATTGCCCGTTATAAATGGACAGCCATAATTGGCAGACCACTGTAATCGACAGCACAACGGGGATGAAATAACTGATTCTCAGCAGACGGCGGCCCTTAACGACTCCATCAGCGATGACAAAAGCCAGAATCGAAGCGATACCGATCTGTGTAACGGTAATGATGGCTGCAAAGATCAGCCCATTATAGAGAGAGGTATAGAACACACTGTCGTCAAACAAATTCTTATAGTTGTCAAACCAAATGAAGGTTCCTGCTGTTAGACCGTCCCATTCATATAAACTGCGGAAGAAAGTCTGCATGATCGGGTAGAACACCATAATGGTATACAAAAGGAGTGCAGGCAGCGTAAATATGGCAATCGCTGTCTTGTTCCCTAAAAATTTCTTCATCTCTTCACATCCCTTGCTGGTAGCTGCACAATCCATAGCTTTGAAGAAAAGGATAGGACCCGCCCGTACCCAAGGTCTAGGCGGGTCCTATTCAGGTGGTGCTGTTTATTTACCGTTTGGTATTGCTTTGGTTACATCTTTAATGAATTCATCTACGCTGTAACCGCCGGTCATCAAGACTTGTGTGGCATCTTCAATGGCGGCCTTGAATTTAGCATCAGAGAGACCCCAGTCAAAGGCGGTGGTACTGGTGACCTTGGAAATATCCTCGGACAGCTGCTTCATCATTGGAGGGTATTCTTTTACAATAGGCTTATCCACTTTGGTGGCTACCATCGGATTGCCGCGCTCGGTGTATTTGAATTCGGCATACTTCAAGGAGATGAAGGCCGCTACTTTGGCTGCCAGCTCAGGATCTTTAGTATCCGGATTCACTGCATAGCCGCCTGGATTTCCTCCACCGACAAAAGCATATTTGTTCTTCTCATAGGAGGCTGCGTCTGCGGCCGGGAAGTACATCCAGCCCACTTTGTCGCCGAGCTTCTCCGTGGAAGTTGCAATTTCCCATTGTCCATTCAGGAACATGGCGGCTTTGCCTTCATAGAACAGGGAGGCTGCCTGGTCGAAATTCAGGTTGGTTGCGCCCTTAGGCAGCAGGCCGGCCTGGATCAGTTTATATAATTCCTCTGTGGCTTGCTTGTACGCAGGATCGCTTGGCGATGCCCCGCCACTTTGCAGCTTCAGAATGCCTTGCGGCTCTGTGCGTGTTGCGAACACATCATAGAGTGCAACGGTTGGCCATTTCTCTTTGGCGAACAGGGACAATGGAGTAATTCCCGCTTTGTTAAAGGTTTGAACGGCTGTCATCAGCTCGTCATAGGTGGTAGGAACTTTAACATTATTTTTCTCGAACAGCTCCTTGTTGTAGTAGAGGAGCATGAATTCGTTGCCGGCATAAGGATAGGCATAGATATGACCGTCTTCACTGATTAGCGTATTCATCGTACTTGGGTACATTTTGCTTTTGAAATCATATAGATCGGCGTATTTGTCCAGCTCCAGAATATTGCCCGATTTCTTGAAGGTATTAATAATGTCTGTACCCGCCTGGTAGATGTCCGGCAGGTTCCCGGTTGCCGCGTAGGTTTTGAGCTTCTGCCCGTCATCCTGAGCCTGTACCTCCAGCTCCAGCTCGACATTGGGCATCTCTTTCTTCAATTCCGCGACAGCGTAGTCATAAGGGAGCTTCGTGTCATCATCGGAATATTGGGCATAAATACGCAGCTTGACTGCTTTTTCCGGTGCTGCCGTTGTTGCCGCTGCTGCTTCTGTCGCTGCAGGTGATCCGGCGTTTGCTTCTTTTGCTGCTGTATCTGTGTTGTTGCCTGCTGATCCGCATGCGCTTACAAACACTAGGCTTAAGCCCGCTAGAGCTGTGGCTACTTTCTTCATTCGGGTGACCCCCTTCAATGTTGTTTTCTGACTTAAGTATAGTAAGAGCGGGCCATGGTGATAAGGCAAAAACTGCGTGCTTCTGGTAAAATCCGCGCAGAAAGAATCTTTAACTCCGGTTCTTCTCATACTCGCTGGGGGAGTAGCCGTAGAACTTCTTGAAGCTTTTGCTAAAATATCCTGCGTCGCTGTAACCGACACTCTCGGCGATGTCGGATAAGCGCAGACCGCCTTGCCCCAGCTGTTCTTTCGCTTTTTTCATCCGGTATTGTGTTATGTAATCGCTCAGTGTCATGCCGAACTCCTTCTTGAATACAGCCCGCAGATAGCTGGCATTAATGAATACATGCTGGGCGACCTGCTCCAGTTGAAGCTCAGGATCGGGATAACATTGCTCTATATATGCTTTGGCCGATTGTGCAATTTTCGCGGCCCTTGTATTTTTATACTGGCCCGTGTACCGGATGGCCTTATGAAACAATTCCTTGATCCATTCAAAGGTCATTTCCAGCGACTCAAACTTGCGGATTTCGTTGTAGGGGAAAAAGTTCTCTCCGAAGCACTCTTCAACCGGATGGCCCGATTCTGTGATATAGGCGAGATTCACAGCAATCAGACCAATGCAGATGACATAGACATGTTCAATCGACAGCCGTCTTTCGAGAATGGAGTCAAATACACCATCCAGGATGTGCTGCACCCCTTCCGAATTCCGCATCCGAAGCTGGATCAGCAGCTTCTCGTTGACCTCTACGGGGTAAAAGGCCTGTTTTCCAACCTCAGTGGCAACCGATTCATAAGTGATCACACGGTCATGGCCGAGGACAAACTTGTTCTGCAAGGCGATAAGCGCTTCCTGGTAGGAATCGTGGATATCCTTGAATCCTTGTTTACTGCGGCCAATACCGATCGTAATCGTGAAATTTAGGTATTTCTTGATTAATTCGCCGAGCCTTCTGTATCCGTCCAAAAAAGACGCCATAGGGTTGTGATGGTCCACATGCTCAATCAGTCCGATAATCCGCCCTTCCGGTCCATTGAAGATATGATGTTTCCAGCTGTCATCCAGGGCTTCGTTGAGAATGTTCGTAACGGCGTATTTCATGAGCAGCCGTTCGCTTATTTTCTCCCATTTGCGGTCAATATGGTCAATTTCGATACATGCGACAACAAAAACCGGGCTCTGAATGTGGATGTTGTACTGCCCAAGGCGTGTCATAATTTCCTCATGGGTCAGCATGCAGTCGCCGCTAATGAGCTGATTAAGGAAGCTATCCTTGACGAGCTGCTGGTTCTCTTTATACGTTAAATTCTCTTTTTGAACCTTCTGGTGCTCCTGCTGCAGCTTGAGCAGGGTCAGCATCAGCTCGTCCTTGGAAAAGGGCTTCAGAATATAATCCTCTACCCCCAGCTTGAGTGCTGTCCGCGCATACTCAAATTCATTATGTCCCGTAATCAGCACGATGCTCATTTCAGGGTATTGCTCCTTCAGCTTCCGCGTAAGCTCTAAGCCATCCATGAAAGGCATGGTGATATCAATCAGTGCGATATCTACCGGATGTGCTGTACAAAGCTCCAGCGCCTCCACTCCATTCTTCGCTTCAATCGAAATCTCAAAACCCAGCGTGTCCCAATCCAGCACTCCGCGCAGATATTCACGGAAGATACTCTCGTCGTCTACAATCATTACTGTCTGCATATATTATTCTCCTGACCGACCCGGATAAGGGAGATTCACAGCGATCTCTGTTCCTTGTCCAAGCTTGCTTGTAATCTGCAATCCGTATTCAGAGCCAAAATAAAGTCTGATTCGTTCGTGAACACTGCTTATTCCATAGCCGACGGGCTTTTCCTGACCCCTCATGGCAGTTTCCAGTGCGTGCAGCCGTTCTTCAGACATCCCTACTCCGTCATCTGTGATCTTCAAGATCACCTTGTTTTCTTCTCTGTATCCGCTGATTATAAGTTCACCGAAGGAGCCCTTGGTCTTAAGCCCGTGATAAATTGCATTTTCTACAAGCGGCTGCAGGGTAAGCTTAGGAATAATACAGGGGAGAATATCCGGTTCGATCTCAATCAGGAAATTGAATACATCCGAATACCGGATCTGTTGAATAGACAGGTAATCCCGGACGCTGTTCAGTTCTTCCTGTAACGTGATCTGGTCCCGGCCATTACTTAAGACCACCCTATAGAAGTCGGCAAGCGCCTTCGTGGTCCGCTGTACGTCCCGTGGTCTTCCCATGTCCGACAGCGTATAAATGACATCCAGCGTATTATATAAAAAATGAGGTTTGATCTGCGCCTGAATTAGAGCAAGCTCATATTCCCTCTTTTCCCGCTGCTCCTTGCCGATGTTGCTCAGCAGCTCTTCAACCCGGTTCATCATCATATTGAACCCGGAGGCGAGGATTCCGATTTCATCCCTGGATTTGACCTCCAGGTAGGGGTCCAGATGGCCTTCATTCACATGCTTCATATGACGGGAGAGGTTGATAATAGGCTTGGCAATAAGATTGGACAACATGCCCGCGCCAAGAATCGCAAAGAACAGGCAGATGAAACCTATGAGGATGATCAACTGTGTAATGGTTTTGGTATCTTCGTTCAGACGATTATAGGGGACCATGGAGATTAGCTGCCAGCCCAGCTTAGTAATATCTGCACGGATCAGAAGCATCCTTCCTGAGGGAGAAGGCTGCAGCAGATTTTGTTCAGCAGATCCTATCACCCAGTCTCTTAGAGCACCTCCGGGCAGCGGGTGTAATACTTGACTTGGCTCCAGTGCAGAGACCACCAGGCCGCTGGGGTCAACAATTATGAAGGATTCATCCTGGATGGAGCCGATATTGCGGTAGATGGCTGATAAGGCATTCTCCCGCACATTCAGAATGACGTAGCCCAGCGTCTCTCCGGTATTGATGTTGACAATTCGTTTGCCAAGGGAGAGCACCGGCTGTTCCGGGCTGGAGACCAGATAGCTGCGGCGCTCCATAGGAAACCAAATATTAGAGCCGCGGGAATGCTCCAGTGTGCTCAGCATACGGCTTCCCTGGAGCTGCCCGACATTCCTCTCCATCTCCAGATTTGAGCCATAGACCACACCGCTCCGGCTGATATAAGCTGCTGAATCCACATCCGGGAAGATCAGCAGCGCGTAGCTTAACTGATTGGTGATTTGGGTGTAGAGCTGCAGATCTGATACCTGCCCGCCGTCTTCCGAATATTTCTCGACGATCACTTTGTTCAGATTTAAGGTTAATATATTGGCAGCGCTTTCCGTATTGGTCAGCATGCTGTTCATGAGTGTAGTAATCAAGGTTGAATTGTCGGAGACACTGTTCACTGTTTTCTTGACAATAGCATCGGTATAGACCCGGTACGAGACAAAGCCTAGAATAAACAAGGGTAAGATAATCAGCGGAATGTAGACATACATAATCTTTTTGCGTATCAATAGCCTGTCGAACCATTTACCCGGATATAAGCGTCCCCTGAATTGCATATTGCTCCTCCATTTCAGCCTGTTGACCTTGTGTTCTCGTACAACTGACAACGCGAATGTTAACACGTTTCATGGATATTTTGCAAAAGCAAAAATTGTAACCGTAGGGCTGGGAAATGAAAAAAAAAGAAAGCTCCTATGATGAAGGAGGCTTCCTTATTGCTTCAAGATTGCTTCAGGGTTTGAACCGGTACCCCGCTCCCCAGACCGTCTGAATATACTTCGGATTGCCCGGGTCCTCCTCGATCTTGTCACGGAGCCTGTTGATATGCACCGCCACCGTAGCATTGTCACCTACAGCGTCATAACCCCAAATTCGCTCGTACAAAGAATCTTTGCTGAACACGATGTCCGCATTGACTACAAGAAAATATAAAAGGTCAAATTCTTTTTTCTTCAAATCCAGCTCCCGGCCTTTAAGATAAGCTCTATGCGACTGGGTATTGATTACGAATGGACCCATTTCGATACTGCTGTTCTGAGCCATTGTTACATTTCCGCCTTTGAGGCGTTCATATTGCGCTAGGTTGGATTTGACCCGGGCCACCAGCTCACTTGGGGAAAAGGGCTTGATGATATAATCATCGGCCCCGAGTCCCAGACCGCGGATTTTATCAATGTCCTCCTGCTTGGCTGTAACCATCAGGATCGGGATGTCGAGCTTGCCTCTAAGCTTGCGGCACACGGAAAAACCATCCTCGCCAGGCAGCATCAAATCGAGCAGAACGAGTTGGAATTGTCCCGAAAGGGCCTTTTCTACCCCGGTTATCCCGTCTTCCGCGATCTCAACCGCAAACTGGTTAATCTCCAAATAATCACGCTCTATCGAAGCGATGGCGCTGTCGTCTTCAATAATTAATATTTTCTTCATGCTATTGCCCCTTTGCTTAGAACTGGCAGCTTGATAACCATACATAAACCGTCTGCCGAAGAGAGTTCAGCGTGAATACTTCCACCCATCCGGTCCACTGCCTTTGCCGTTATCGCAAGTCCTAATCCGCTGCCCTTGTTGGGATTATTGCGGGAAGGATCGCTGCGGTAGAACACGTCAAACAATTTCTCCAGGGCTTCCACCGGCACACCGGGCCCATCATCGGATAAATAGATAAAGACTTCGTTACCCTTAACTTCAGTACGTATATTTACATGGCCATGTTCTTTATTTTTGTACTTCAAGCTATTCTCCAGAATATTAGAAAAGACGCTGTTAAGTTGAACCGGATCAGCAAAGATGAGCACATTTTCGGCTAAAGCCGTAATATTCACTTCCAGCCCATTTTCTCTATATTCCTCTGCTGTGGCTTTTACCAAGGATAATATCTCCTGATTGACTTCTAGCGGTTCAGGATCGTAGGGATAATCGCCCAAGTCCATTTTCGAAAATAGGGAGATTTTGGCCACCATCCGGTCAATGTCCTCGGCTTTGGTCTTTATCATGCGGATATAGTTTTGTTGGGATTCCGGTGTCTGGGCCACACCATCCAATAAGCCTTCTGAATAGGCCCGGACAGAGGTTAATGGAGAGCGGAGATCATGCGATATTCCGGCAAGGAGCTCTTTTCGGTTCTCATCCTGTTTCTGTATAAGCTGAAGAGATTCTTTCAGGCGTACGGCCATATCATTAAAATCCTCGCAGATGGAGGCGAATTCATCCTTGTTCTCGTAGTGAATTCTAACATCCAAATTGCCGTCCCTGAGCTGATGAACGCCATCAACCAAAGTATCCAAGGGCAGCTTAATTCGTTTGAACACAAACCGGGTAAGAAAACGGTTGGTTAAGATAATCGCGACGATGATGCCGAGGAAAAATAAAATAACGAACATAATGATCTCAGGCGGGAAATCCTCATAATTGAAATCAGATATGATGTTGAAAATGATCACTGTATACGTTTTGCCGTTAACGTTCATCTTCTCTGCGTATACTTCTTCGTTTTTGAGGGAGGCAGAGCCCTCTCCCTTCAATGCCCAAATCGCCCCTGTAAGCTCTTCGGTATACCGAATGTTAAGAGTTCCGAAGCTAAATATATTCTTTTCGGAAGAGTAAATATTCAGACTCAGCTCATTTTGTTGCAATACCTGTTCCAGCGCAGTCTTGGTTTTTGCCTGCTCCTGCTGGGTTCCGTTCTCAAGAAATTGCTTAGCTTTCTGAATCAGATCATCGCGCGAATCATAGAACTGATCATCTTTTTGAACCCCGTCTTGCGAGGCTCGGAAAATAATCTCTCCGCCGACAAAGATAATAAGCAGGGAAATGAGCACAGGGATTACAATCATCAGGATATTCGAAATGAACAAGCGCCGCTTAATGGTCATACTGCGTTCCCAGCTCCTTCTTGTAGCCGTTTCTACTTGTTCAATCATATCATAGTACCCCGGTTCGTTAATCCGTGCGTAGGGCATAAATCGGCCGGAGTCTTGCTGCTTTGTTGGCCGGCAACAGTCCGAAGAACACACCGATAAAGAGAGAGAACAGGAACGAAATCACAACCATGTTCCAGGCGTAGCCTACCTGTAAAGAAGTGAACTTGCCGACTAACCAAGTGAGCCCTAGTCCAACGCCAATTCCCACCACTCCGCCAAGGGTGCTTAAGAAGATGGACTCTATCATAAACTGCAGCAATACATCCCGCTTTTTAGCACCAATAGCCTTGCGAATTCCGATTTCCCGTGTTCGTTCGTTGACCGAGACAATCATGATATTCATGATCCCGATTCCACCCACAATCAAGGAAATTCCGGCAATTCCTGCGAGTCCAATTGAAAGGGTGTTGGTGGTTTTTTTTACAGTATCCATGATCTCCTTGGAGTCGTAAACAAAGTAAGAATCTTTGGCTTTTAGGAACTTCTTGTCCAGGATACTTCCGATCCTGCTCTTGACAGGTTTAACGTCTTTATCAGCCAGTACCTTGACGGTGAAATTTTGAATGCCTTTACTCTGAAGCAGCCGTTCAGCTGAAGATACGGGGATGAGGATTTTGTCATCATTTGATCCAGCCATTGACGTCCCTTTCGCTTGCAACAAACCAACGATTGTAAAGGTATTTCCATTAAGCTGTATATTTTTCCCAACCGGATTCTCAGTGCCGTACAGCTTTTTTGCAGTGCCCGCACCAATCAGAGCTACCTTTTGGCGGTACTGGATATCTATATCGAGCAGGAATCGGCCGGACTGGACATGGAAATCCTTCACCTTCTCGTAGCTCGGCGTTACCCCTTCAAGCGGGACGCTTTTATTCTTGGTACGGTATTTGGCGGTAATGTTGCTGCTGATGCTGGGGGACACGAGATCTACACCCGGGAGCTTGGCATAGGCCATCACCTCGTCATACTCCAATGAATTGACAGCTCCCCGTCCTGTGATCATTACCGCCATCTGGTTCGTGCCCAGATCACTGAGCTGACCAGAAATCTGGCCGGTGACGCCCTGTCCGACGGATACAAGCAGAATAACGGAGGATACTCCGATGATGATTCCCAGCATGGTAAGGAACGAACGAACCTTGTTGCCGATGATGCTCATGAGCGCCATGCGTATGCTTTGAAAAAAGATCATTCGTCATTTCTCCGATCTTCTACCAGATTTCCATCCTGAATCCGAATGACCCGTTTTGCCTGCTTGGCAATCTCCAGATCATGGGTAATCAGAATAATCGTATGCCCCTGTGCATTCAGCATCTTGATCATCTGCATCACCTCTTGCCCTGTCTTGGTATCCAGCGCTCCGGTTGGTTCGTCCGCAAGAAGCATGGGAGGATTGCCCGCGAGTGCTCTTGCGATGGCTACCCGCTGCTGCTGCCCCCCGGACAGCTCGCTGGGACGGTGATGCATCCGCTCGTGAAGCCCTACCTTTTCCAGCGCCACTTCTGCCAGCTTTCTTCTTTCCCGGTGAGCCATACCCCGATAAATCAGGGGCAGCTCTACATTTTCTACAGCGGAGAGCTTCGGCAATAAGTTAAAGCTCTGGAAGATAAATCCGATTTTCTCGTTGCGGATCTGCGCCATGCGGTTGTCTGACAGCTTTCTGACATCCTGTCCGTCAAGAGAATAGCTTCCTTCATTAGAGAGGTCCAGGCAGCCGATCATGTTCATGAGCGTTGATTTGCCTGAACCCGAAGGGCCGATAATTGCCACGAACTCCCCGTGGCTGATCGTAAACGAGAGTCCTTTTAGCACCGTCATCCGTTCCCCTGCCATCGTATAGCCGTGGACCATATTTTCAATCCGAATCAAGGGTTCGCCGCTCATAGTCCACTCCCTGCGGGAGACATTTCTCCACCTCCGCTGTTTCCACCGTCTCCGCCATCTCCACCGAAGAAGCCCTGATCCTGGGAACTCGAGCTTGCACTGCTTGGCGCGATAACGGTTGGAATAACCACCTGTTCCCCGAGCTTCAGCCCGCCGGTGATCTCAATCTGACTCTCATCGTGAACGCCGACGGTAACGGCCTTTTCTTCAGGTACAGGGGCTATGTCCGTTTTCGCCGTATTGTTCAACACCTGAACGAAATATGTATCACCCTTCTGAGTCACGGATTCAATAGGAAGCACCAGAATCCCCTTCTTTTCTTCAATTTGAATTCTCCCCTGCGCTGACATTCCGGCCTTTACATCACCGGGATCGGATAGACGGATCGTGACATCAAATAAGGATACACCGTTTGTAATCTTGCCTTCATTTGCAATTGCGACCACTGTGCCGGAGTAGTTCTTATTTGCCAAAGCATCCAGTTTAACGGTGGCAGTCATTCCCAGCTTGATCTTGGGGATATCCAGCTCATCCACCCGGATGGTTGCGCTCAGATTCTGGTAATCGGTAATCTTGAAGGCTTCCGCGCCGTTAACGACTGCTCCGCCTGAAGATACGCTAATCTTGGTAATCGTTCCCTCCATCGGCGAGGTCAATGGGGCACGAGGGGTCTGGTCCTTGTGCAGTGCAGCAATTTCAGCCTCAGTGGCGGCGATATCTTCCTTGGACCTTTCAATAGCCAGCTTTGCCGTGTCCACTTCGCCCTGCACCGCACCGTCCATTACAAGCTTCTTATACTGATCCTGTTTGTCCTGCAGCGCGTTTTGGTTCTGCCTTAGGATGTTAAGCTGCTGCCTGAGGCTGCTATCCACATTTGTTGCTTTATAGGTCATCAAGAGCTGGCCTTTCTTAACCCGAGCGTTTGCGCTGACAAATACCCGGGCCACGTTTCCTTGATCCTTGGCGAAGACCGTTTCTGAGTGTGTAGCTTTGACAGAGCCGGAGCCTTTGACAATGACAGAGATATCTCCCTTTTGCACTGCGGTTCTTTTGACGGTTACTTCGGCTCCTTGCTTGTTTTTGTCTGGCGACAAGGTAACTACCGCAGTGCCTGTTGCCACAAGCGCAAGGATCACAGCCGATATCCAGACCCCTTTTTTTATCTTCATAATGATCCTCCACCGTTCGTGTTAGTGCTGTCCTTAGGGGCAGGGGTACTTGTGGGCTCGGGAGCCTTTGGTGTCGGGACGTAGGTCAAATTATAGGTTTGGCTTCCCAGCTTGATTCGCTCGCCCTGGAACTCGTCATACAGATTAAGAATGAAATTCCCGCCTTTCAGCGTTTTATATAAGCTGCTTATGAAGGTTGTGGAATAGGTCATGAATTGTCCCGGGGTAAGATCTGTACCGGGTGTCAGTGTTCTTTCCTGGCTTTGGCCGTAGGGGTCCATTAGCTGCACAACCAGCTTATGTCCATAGGTTCCCATATCATAGATGCTGCTCTTGCCCAGGCTGTAGGTCAGGTTGGTTGAGAGTGTTTCCTGGCCCTCCGTCAATGTCCCTGTAGCTCCGGTTATTGTGAGACTATAAGGGAATAATTCCACACCGCCGCTAAGTGCGGTTAGAGGAGCCGACGTTTGCTTGTTCAGTGCGAGCGCTACAGTGTTGATGTAAGCCGTCGGCGTTCCGCCCGGCAGCGTAAGCTTGCCTTCACTCACGCCTTCCCCGACATAGAGAGTCAGCTTGGAGGTGTCTACCGACACAGGCAGCTTGCTCCACACGGTTACCAGATTTTTGCCCTTAGGTCCGGTCGCCAGCTCCGATTGGCTGATTTCCGCTTCGTAATAATCATCGCCTGACGTCTTATAGTAAGCTACGAGCTTGGCCTGATCCGATTTACGGGTTTCTTCGCTGTTCATTTCCAGCTCTGTGTACACGATGTTCTTGCTTGTTCCGGGATATACAGTGGTCCGGCGTTCCTTGATCTCCGCCCGTTTACCCGGCGTTTCAATGTGGAACGATTTGCCTTGGTCTACCGTAAGGGCCGTAGCAGCCACCTGTCTTGTGTTCAAGGAGAGGAAGGACTCCGCAGTATCGCCAGAACCGCTGGTGAGCTCGATTTTGATGTGCTCGAAGCCCAGCTCATAAGGGATTTTGCCGATCACATAATAACTAGCGCTTTCCCCTGAAGCTAGCGTAGGGTCTGAATCGGCTGCAACCACCTGAATCGAACTGCCCAGATCGTGGGTTCCGGCTTTCATCGCGCCGGTGAGCGAAGGCATTGTAACCGTGGAAGTTTTGGTGTTGCGGATGCGAACTTTGGCTACAACCACATCTTCAGCGGACCAGGGCATACGCTCTACGGACTCGAGATTGATGCCGAAGGTTCCGTAGCTGTTATCCAGTACATATTCAGAGTTCACGTAACGGTCCTGCTCCAGCGCATAAGGAATCTGGTAGAAGGCCGTAGGGAAGATGATTTTGCCTTCAGCTGCGGGCTCTACTAACAGGAGCTGAAGCGTACCCTGACTCAGTTCAATCGGCACTTCTGCGGAGAACTGGAGAATTCGCTCCTCAAGCGGCTTCAGTGTAAGACTGCTGAAAGCTTTGGTATTTACCGGTAAGGTATAACCCTCTACGGCTTTGACAGATACATCATAGCTCGGCAGAGTTACTGCTTTGTTGCCGACATTTTTCACCCGAAACTGCAGATTCCATAGTGCTTTGTCACCCTTAGCCGTAACGGAGGCTTTTGTCAGCTGTGTCTCTACGGTATTACTACTGATGCTGAGCTTCTTCGTCGCATACGCAGCTACACTGAGGCTCGGGGAGGTAGAAGCAGGCAGCAGGAAGGAGGCCACGGGCAGGTCGGCCTTAAGCTCGGTACTTTCCCGGGTGATGGACAGTGACATATTGCTTGTATTGGTGTAGGAAGGGATTTCAGTCAGATAGTAGACTGTCCTCTTCTCCCCGGATTGCACTTTATAGTCGCGGCTGGTATCGCTTAACGTAAGCTCGAACATGGAGCCGCCGGAGGACTCCAGATATACCCGGTAGCTTGGAGCGCTCAACACCTTGGAGCCCAGATTCGTTAGGCTTAAGGCGATTTTGGCGTAGACTTTGCTGTTGAAATGGTAGATTTGCAGATTCTCTGGCTTCAAGGATACCGGAAGGCTGTTCATGGTGATCTTTTTACTCTGGCCCTGCTGGACGGATGAGGAATATGGTGTCGGGATGGCAAAGGTGCCCAGCTTCTTCTGGTAATCGGAACCGCTGAAGTCCCAACCGAACATGGATACTTTGATCCCGCTGAGTTTGGTGGTCTTACGGACATTCACGTAATATGTAACAGATAATTGGTCCTTGGGGGGGACTTCCACTTTGTTTTTATCTTCTGGTACAGGGTTGCTTTTGATCTCTATGCCTTCAGGAGTTGTTACTTTTGAGAATCCATTAAAAAGCTTATAGGGACTGCCGCTCGTATTGGTATAAGTAAGTGTATAAATGAGGCTGTTTCCGGTTTCCTCCTTAGCCAGCTGCAAATCGGTCAATCTGACGCTAACGCCAGCCTGAACGGAGATAGAGGCCAGCTTAGTCAGCGCATCGACACTCTGCGGAATGGCTTGGTTTATAGGAATGCTGCCGGGTGCCGCAAACACCGGCAAGCTGAGCTGCTGACTAGCCACAATCGCTCCTGCCAGCAGAACGGCATAGGCACGGTAATTCTTCATATACTTCCCTCCTAATATTCATAGCCCTATCATAAAAGGCAGTTTTAAAATAGGGATAAATAAAGAGGCGAAGAGTTCGCCGCAAACTTAAATAGATGTTAAACTTTTTATAAATTGAACCATTTAGGCAAAAGGAGCCAATATCTGTTGTAAGACCCGAATGGAGGCCGGCCCTTATGAAGGACTTAGACTTGAACCCGTGGCTTATCCGGATGAGCCAGGGGGATGAAGAAGCATTCCAAGTCGTTTACGAAGCAACACGCGAGCATGCTTACCGGTTAATCGGTTACCTCGCTCCAAGCAGGAAAGATATTGCAGATATTATGAGTGAAGTCTATTTCGAGCTATACAAAAGTGTAGGCAGGTATGATCCGGAACTACAATTCAATTCATGGTTCAACGGATTGATTGTCAGGCAAGTGCGCAACTGGAAGCGGAAGGAGTGGCGGCTGTTTCGGATCACGGAAAAACTGAAGCTGAGCACCGCCAAATCATCCGATGCTGCTGCAGAGCTGCGGCTAACGGAGCTGGATGATCAGCTTGAGCTGCTTCCGGTTCTCCAGACACTATCGCTCAAATTCAAAGAGGTTATTGTCCTCCGCTATTATCAGGACTGCTCGCTGGAAGAAATCGCCGTATTGCTGAAGATTCCAATAGGTACCGTAAAATCCAGGCATCATCATGCGCTCAAGCAGCTGCGCCAGCGGTTCGACGAACTGGGATTGCGAAAGGAGGGGGATGGCTTTGTCTATTGAGCGGCAGCTGGTAGAGGAGTTCAAACGAGATTCCCGGAGGTGTCCTTCTGATCTGGATACCCGAATAGCGGCAGAATACAGGCAGCAGGTGATGCAACAAAGGGGAAAACCATCCATGTTAAAAACTAAAAAAACGCCGAAATTTGTCCTGATCGCCGCTATTTTCATTGTACTATGCGGGTTCGGCTATGCAGGCAGCAAGCTTCTGTTTGATGACCATACCGATAAGCTCTCCTCTAATTACAAAATAGAGCAGAAGCTGCAGCTCATTCCAGAGGATGTAGCGAAGATACGCGGTTCGCTTGCGGAAGTGAGAGCACAGCTAAACCCTGGAGAAACGGCGGTTGTATATTTTAAAGACCATGACCTTGAGGCTCAGGGAACCCCGGTTGTCTACGGCATCAATAAACCAGTTGTGCTTCCTGTAGAGGAGTGGAGAGCGGCCTTACAGAAGCATCATGTCGGGGAGAAGTTTCCTGAATCGATCCTTGGAGCCTACCATTTCGTAGAAGGAATGGAGACTTCACCCTTCCAATTCACGTTCGGGGCGGATGCCTACACACTTCTGGATGAAATGAAGGCTGAGAGCAAGAAGACGGGAAGTGAGATGCTGTGGCGTAAGACGGATGTGTCTGAAGATATTACTGAAACCTACACTTCTGTATACCGCAATGCGGCGGGCGACTCGATCTATCTGACCTGGCAAATTGCAGACGGCGCTCCCGGCGCCAAGGTATTCCAACTCGTTCCGCCCGGTACGGTGTATGAGGAACTTCAAATCGGCGGCCTAACGGCACATTATCTGAAGGACAGTCAGTCGCTGTTCGGGGAGAGCAGTGTTCATCAGGATGTAACATGGCTGAGTGCAGGTGAAGGCAAGAGTACTGCCTATCATGTGCAGACCGATTCCCGGACGGTGACCAAAGAGCAATTGATTGAAGCGGCTAAAAGCCTGTTCTAGACAGCTACAACAAAGAACGGTTGATCCATGATCCATGGAATCAACCGTTCTTTGTTTGGCCTGCATGCGAACTTGGGGTTACAGGAATGAGAAAAAAGTGCGCAGCAGCCCGCGCTTCCGCGGCGGACTCTGGATCCTCCCGGCTGCAGCGTTAGGCTCGTACGGGGAGAGGGAGGGGTCGGTCCGCTCCTGAATCGTTTCCAGAGATACTGCCAATTGCTTGATCATTTGACGCAGGTCCTCAAGCTCTCCGCGCTGCTGGAGCAGCTGTACCGAGACTACCTCGTCAGCTTTATGTTCTAGTGAGCGTTCAATGTAATCGATTCGCGACAGCATGTCTTCCATAGGCCCATCAGGTGTGCGGAGGAGCGGGTTCTCCTGCTGTGACACGGGCTGCCCGGTGCCAGTAGCAAGATCCAGGTTGATGCACTCCAGTGCTTCCCCGTGATTGATGCGGTCTTTAATCGATTGTAGCAGGCTGATTGCCTGCTCTGAGAATATATAATGTCCAAACCGGTCCTTTGGAAAGAAATCAGGGAACATGGCAGCCCAGCGTTTGATAGTGGTCTGGCTAACGGACAACAGCTCTGCGGCATCCTTTGTTTTCAGCATTTCCATTTCGGTTCCTCCAGTTCAGGTAGTCTTGCTATGAACAATTCGCCCTTCATAAGCGGCTCCCTGCACGGGTGACAAAGGAAGTGCTGATTCGATAAACAAAGTGCTATTCTGAGAAATTATTTAAGGGGTATTCGGCTGAAACAGGCTGTTTCTGTATTGGGTAAGCGGAGCCAGCCACACGGTGCCTGTCCCCCGGTACACATTGACGAGCCCCTCGCCGGAGGCAGCGGAGCCGAGACGGGTTTTGCCTGATTTTTCTACGGTGAAATCCAGGGTGTTGGACCACATTAATGCAAAGTTGCCATCGACCTTCAGCACATCATTCTGCAGCTCAACGACAACGGCCTCCTCGGAGGGAATCGGTGCTTCCAGGGCCAGGATGCCTTTGCCTTTGGCGCTCAGATTGAACAGCCCTTCTCCGCCCAGTGCGGCAGAGGACAGATTCTTACGCGCGGTGACGGCTAGCTGCAGGGAAGACTCACAGGCCAGGAACAGGCCGTCATCAATAACGATATGATCGTTGTCGACATCAATCAGCCACAGATATTTATAAGTGGTTTCCAGCAGAATCGTACCCGTGCCTTTGTAGAGAGGTTTGATGGCACTGGTTCCGGTTGCGGCGCTGGACACGATATTTCGCATCAGTCCACCGACCCCTTTTACCCCTGAGGTCATTTCAATATTCCCGACCATATACTGCATGGCCCCGGCACTCAGCGTAACCTCGCTGTTGTTCAGCTCAATCATGAGCTGCTTGTTGCGCATGTTGCTTTTGCTCATGAAGAAGTTGGATTGTGCTTCCGCCAAGGTGGTGCTGCTCAAATCTTCTTTGTACTCGATAACCGAAAATCCGCCAAGCTGTTCCTTGATCACAACATTGCTGTTATCTTTCAGATTATTGATGGTATAGGCCAAATGAATCCTCTCCTCTGCTGGGCAGTGATGTTGTAAGCGGAAGCGGATCTGCTTCGAAGGTAGGTATTCGACACAAAGGGGGCATCTCCTTGTCCCCTAGAAGCCTCTCACACTGGAGGGGGTTCTTTGCTTGTGTTTTTTGAAGGTGCGGCTGAAGTAGTAAATATCATTGAATCCGGTGGCTGCGGCGATTTCAGAAACGGTCAGCTGCGTATGGCGCAGCATGGAGTCGGCCCGGTCCAGCCGGACGGCGTTAACATATTCGGATATCGTGTGTCCGGTCAGCTCCTTGAAGAGGCGGCTGAAATGGAAGCGGCTGAGCCCGGCGAGCGCCGCAAGATGGTCCACAAAGATAGGCTCACTATATCGGGTGTCAATATAACGAAGCACCGGAGCGAACCGCTCAATGGTCTGAATGCGCCGGGTCTGTTCGGCCTGCGACAGTACGGTTACCACATGTCCGCGCAGCAGCAGGGTAAGCAGGCGGTACAGCTCGGACTTGACTGCCAGCTCATAGCCGAATTCGCGGCGTTCGAGTTCGCGGATAATGGTCAGGGCACAGTCAGTAATATGCTGATCCCCGGAGATATGGTTGCGGAGCAGCAGACGGTTCTGCTGGATCGGTGCGATGAATTTGGTCTCTGCAGCGTCACTTACGGCGCTATGCAGTAGCGAGGTGTCCGCAATAATCGCGTAATAGAGCAGATCGGCAGAGGCGCTTACGCCATAATGCAGCTCATTGCTGTTCACGGCGATCAGATCGCCGGCACGGACATGGATGGGTGTCCGTCCGCATTCGAACACCGCCTCCCCGCGCTCAATGAACAGAAATTCCAGATGCTCATGCCAGTGATGGGGGAACAGCACGACGCCCGCCCTGTCAAAGCGCTGGGTATGTACTTTGATGGGAAACTCGGGGTCCGGCATATCCATGGGCTCCCGCAGTTCCAGGTCATAGTTCAACATTGTTGGATCACACCTCCACCGCACAATTGTACAAATAAGACCGCAAGGCGCTGCATGGTCTTCATGATTGAAATCATTATAATACGAATCAGAACGTATGCAAATAATGGAGAGAAGGTTCGTAGATATGATCAGGGTTGGCGTAATTGGAACAGGCTCCATCTCAGGTATGCATCTGAATGCCTACCGGAAGAATCCTCAGACCGCTGTGTATGCGGTATGCGACTTGAATGAAGAACGTGCAAGGGCAGCTGCTGCTGAGTATGGTGCGGAGAGGGTGTATACGGATTACCGCGCGCTGCTGGCTGATCCCGCCGTCGATGCGGTCAGTATCTGTACCTGGAACAACTCCCATGCCGAGATCAGCATTGCGGCGCTGCAAGCCGGTAAGCATGTGCTGGTGGAGAAGCCCCTCTGCCGTACGCTGGAAGAAGCGGTACAGGTTCAGCAGGCAGTGGAAGAGAGCGGCAAGATTTTGCAAGTGGGCTTCGTACGGCGCTACGATGCCAACGTCCAGCTGCTTCAGAAGCTGGTGGAAGCAGGGGAGTTTGGTGAGATCTACTATGCGAAGGCGACGACGTTACGGCGTCTTGGCAATCCCGGCGGCTGGTTCTCTGACATCGAACGCTCCGGCGGTGGACCGCTGATCGATATCGGGGTCCATGTCATCGATCTGTGCTGGTACTTGATGGGCCGTCCGAAACCGGTATCAGTCAGTGCCAATACCTACCGGAAGCTGGGCAACCGCGCCCACGTGGAACATCTCTCTTTCTATAAAGCTGCTGACTACGATGCGGCGAATAATACGGTGGAGGATCTGGCGAATGCGCTGATCCGGTTCGAGAACGGAGCTTCGCTGTTAGTAGATGTCAGCTTTACACTGCATGCGAAGGAAGATGAAAGGTCTGTACGCCTGTATGGGGAGAAAGGCGGCTTTGAAATCGATCCCGAAACGGTGATTGTGCGTGAAGAGGCCAATACCATCGTCAATATCTATCCGCAGACGGATCATGCAGGATTCGATTTTAACAGTGCGTTCCAGTATGAAATTGATCATTTCACCAACTGTGTAGGGAGTGGCTCGCAGCCGCTGAGCCCTGTGCAGGACGGGGTGGAAATCATGAAGATACTTGGCGGGATCTACGCATCCGCAGCCAAAGGCGAAGAGGTGAAATTATGAAGCTCGGAATCAGCACCTACAGTCTGCACGCGGCGTTTGCCGCCGGAGAGCTGACACTGAAGGGCGTCCTGGAGACGATCGCCGACCTGGGGGCGGAACATGCAGAGATTGTACCCTTAGGCTTCAATCTGATCGACAATCCGGAGCTTATGGATGTCATTCTGCAGACTGCAGCGGACCGTGGCCTTGAGTTGTCCAATTATGCGATCGGTGCGAATTTTGCCGGACTGGAGACAGAGATGCGGCGGAAGGAAATGGAGCGGGTGAAGCGGGAAGTGGAGGTGTGTGCGGCACTTGGCATTCAGCGGATGCGGCACGATGTGGCCTCGTCACCTGATCTGTCCATCGTCCATTTTCTGGAGGAGCTTCCCCAGCTGGCTGACGCATGCCGTGAAATTGCCGATTATGCATCCGGCTTCGGCATTACAACGAGTGTAGAGAATCACGGGTACTTCATTCAGCACAGTGACCGGGTACAGGCATTGGTAAGCGCTGTGGACCGGGAGAACTTCCGTACGACACTAGACGTTGGCAACTTCTTGTGCGCCGATGAGAACCCGCTTACCGCTGTGGCCGGCAACCTCAAGATTGCCTCCATGGTTCACCTCAAGGATTTCTATGTCCGTCCGCAGGACCGGCATCCCGGAGAAGGGTGGTTCCAGTCTTCCGGCGGGAATTGGCTCAGGGGCGCGATCGTGGGCCAGGGCGACATCGATATGCCGCGTGTGCTCAGGCTGGTGAAGGAGAGCGGTTATGACGGCTATATATCCATTGAATTCGAGGGTTTGGAAGAATGCCGCAAGGGAACAAGGCTGGGCCTGGAATACGTCAAGCGGACATGGAATGCGATCTAATCAAATCACTTGAATATGAGGAGGATTACCGCCATGGCGACACCTGTTATCAGCAATAAAATCGGCGTGATCGTAGACAGCTTTCAGGTTGGGGTGAAGGAGGGCTTGCGCAAGGCAAAAGAAGCAGGCGCGGACGGGGTGCAGATCTATGCGGTACAGGGTGAATTCGATCCTGCTAATCTGTCTCCGGCTGCCCGCCGCGAATGGAAGGAATATATCGCTTCGCTCGGGCTCGAAATCTCGGCTCTTGTCGGCGATCTGGGAGGGCACGGCTTCCAGGACCCTGCGCAGAACCGCGCCAAAATCGACAAGTCGAAGCGTATCATGGAGCTGGCCAAGGAATTGGGCACAGACATCGTGACCACGCATATCGGGATCGTTCCTCCGAACAAGGACAGTCAAATCTATGAGACGATGCACACAGCCTGTGAGGAGCTAAGCCGGTATGCGCATGAGATGAATGCTTACTTCGCGATCGAAACCGGGCCTGAGACTGCCGCGCATCTGAAAATGTTCCTGGACGGGCTGGGTTCCAAAGGGGTGTCGGTTAACTTCGATCCGGCCAATATGGTGATGGTGACCGGAGATGATCCGGTGCAGGGTGTTCATACCCTGAAAGACTACATCGTGCACACCCATGCGAAGGATGGCGTCAAGCTGGCTAATATCGATCCGCGCGATGTATACGGAGAGTACGGTTATGAAGCACCGGAGCTGGACCATGAGAAAATCGCGGAGATGGCAGAGTCCGGTTCGGCGTTCCGCGAAGTGCCGCTGGGAGCGGGAGGTGTCGACTGGAACGGTTATCTTCAGGCATTGAACGATATCGGCTACCAAGGGTATCTGACGATTGAGCGCGAAGTCGGCAGCAATCCGGAGGCGGATATCCGCCTGGCTGTTGAGTTCTTGAAGAGGTTCCGGGCATAGGCGAGGGCTAAGCGGCGGACTAGGCTGATTTACTGTATTGGAGATCCTGAAGTCCAGGTGAACATGGAAACGGCTGCCCTTTCTAGTGAAGGAGGCGCAGCCGTTTTTTGCTTGGAAATAATCTTCGTGGTATCCAAATGAAATTGCTATAATCCAAGAGAGAAAGAAATTTGGGAGGGCAACCAATGACCATACAAGAACGTTTAAAGACACAGCCGCTGTCTGCTGTAGCGCATGTAAAAGTCCATGGAAGAACCACAGGAGCACTTGCTCCGTTAACCCTGTTTTGGACGGGGAGTGCTGTTGAATTCAATGTACAGGGCTCAGAGCTGTGGATTGAGGTTGAGGCGGACTATGAGGTGTATGAGCCGTGGATTAGCATTCTGATTAATTCGGTCCCTGTAAGCAGACAAATGCTGACCGCAGGCCGGTACTGGATTTGTGTATTTAGAGGTATGAATGAGAACGCTATCAAAAATGTGCGGGTGGTCAAAGAGGTCCAGGCGATGAGCGAAGATCCCGCGTGCCTGCTGCAGATCCATGCGGTGAAGGGGGATGGGGAAATTCTTCCGGTTGCGGACAAGCCCTATAAAATGGAGTTTATCGGTGACAGTATTACTTCAGGAGAGGGTACGGTAGGCGCCAAGGCGGAGGAAGACTGGATTCCTGCCTGGTTCAGCGCCACCTACAACTACACGGCAATGACAGCAGAGGCGCTGAATGCCGATTACCGGGTGATTTCCCAGAGTGGTTGGGGTGTGTTCACAAGCTGGGATAACAATCCGCATTGCAATATTCCAAGGTATTATGAGCAGGTATGCGGGATGCTGACGGGTGAGAGGAATGAAGCGTTAGGGGTACATACAGCGAACGCTTTTGAGGACTGGCAGCCGGACGTGGTGGTGGTGAATCTGGGCACCAATGATGGCGGCGCATTCCAATCTCCGGCATGGAGGGATGAAGCGACCGGGGAAACGCATAAGCAACGGCTCCATGAAGACGGAACGTATAACGAAGAGGATTTGGCGGCCTTTGAGGAAGCAGTTGAACGTTTTCTGGGTACACTTCGGAAAAATAATAAAAAGGCCCACATCGTATGGGCCTACGGCATGCTGGGCATACCGATGATGCCGTCGATCCACCGTGCGGTCAGCAGCTATATGAGGAAGACAGGTGATAGACGGGTGTCGGTATTCCAGCTTCCCAATACAACAGCTGAAACTGTAGGGTCCAGAACCCATCCCGGTGTATTGGCCCATGAACGGGCAGCCCAAGCGTTGACCGGATATCTGCATGAGATTTTGCCGAGATAGTCCCCGCTAAATGGAGCCTCTAAGGCTTAGACGATGTTGAACACCAGACCATACTGCTGCCGCGCCGCTTCTTCAAACAGATCGAACAAAGACTGCAAATGCGGCAGCAGATACCCGTCGACGAGCTCTTCATAGGTCTCATCGTCTCTCATTGGAAAGGCCAGCAGGATCAGCTCCTGTTCATCGAGGGAATCCAGATCCATGTTGTGGATACGGGTCCACTTCTCGAAATCAATCCGTTCGTCCACGCGTTCAGGCTGCCTAAGCCCGGGTATCTGTAATGCGATTTGGGCAACCTTCCCCGCAGGCAAATAGAAAGAGCCATACTCCACACCGGTAATGCCCATCTGCATCTCTCCTTAATAACGAGTGCAGCCATTATTCAGCGCAGCCCGGGAGCAGGCTGCGCTGACAGGCTCTCTTGGAAGTGATTACCCGTAATCAGGGGGAGTTACTCCAGGTATTGGCCCTCAATCTGATCTGCGCTTACCGGCTTGCTGTAGTAGAAGCCTTGTGCGTTGTAACACTGGATCTCCTTGAGCAGTGCGACTTGCTCTATCGTCTCTACGCCTTCGGCGACGATGGTCAGCCCGAGCTGCTTGGCCATGGAGATAATCATCTCGGCGATGGCCCGGCTGTCGGTGTCAGTTGTGATTTTGCGGACAAAGGAACGGTCAATCTTCAGGCAGCCAATAGGAAGGCTCTGCAAATAGCTGAGCGAGCTGTAGCCTGTCCCAAAGTCATCCATAGACACGGAAATCCCGGCTCCCTGCAGATCATTCAGGATACTGATTACATGTTCTTCGTTGTGCATCATCGCACTTTCTGTAATCTCAAGCTCCAGCAGCTGGGTGTCGAAGTCAAGCTCACGGATGGTACTCATAATTGTCTGGAAAATATCCGGCTTCATCAAATGGATCTGCGAGACATTGACGGCAACGGGAACGACCTGGCGGCCCTCACGCTCCCACTTTTTCACCTGGGTACAGGCCGTTCTTAGCACCCATTGCTCCAGCGGAATAATGAAGCCGGATTTCTCTGCCAGCGGAATGAACTCCAGGGGAGGAATCATGCCCAGAATGGGGTGCTCCCAGCGAACTAATGCTTCAAGGCCGACGATTTCGCCGCTGCGGATATCAATTTTGGGCTGATAGAACAGCCGGATCTGATCATTGTCCAGCGACTGCTCCAGATCATTCTCCAGAATAATCCGTTCCAGACTGGTCTGGTCGCGTTCCGCATCGTAGAACTGATACTGGGAGCTGCCATTCTCTTTGGCATTATACATCGCAGTATCGGCGTGCTTCACCAGGGAGTCAGCATCAAGGCCATCCTCCGGAAAGCAGGCAATCCCTACAGAAGCAGACAATTTCACAGTATGGTTACCCACTTCAAACGGATGTGTAAATTCACCCACGATGGTGGCTGCCAGGGCTTCCGTCTCCGCACGCGTACGCAGATGGGGGACCAGCACTGTGAATTCGTCCCCGCCCATCCGTGCAATGCTGCAGGAGGAGGGCACACAGTTCTTCAGCTTGCCTGCCGCCTGCTGGATGACCTTGTCGCCGAAGGAATGACCGAATAAATCGTTGATCCGTTTGAAGCGGTCCAGATCAATGAAGAACAGTGTGAACGGGTAAGCAGGGAGGCCGGTCTGCGCTGTATGCTCAAGCAGCAGATTGTGAAAAGAACGGCGGTTGGCAAGCCCGGTTAGCTCATCTTGATAGGCCAGATGACGGATGGTTTCCTGGTCTTTCTTATTCTTGGTGATGTCCTTAATAATGCTGTAGATGCCCACTGGGACGTCTTCGACCACGATCGGAAGCGAAGTGAGCCAGAAGGTCAGCATAGTACCACCAGGGTTCCGCAGCTGGAGCTCGATGGTACTGGATTTGCCGCGGAGAACATGCCGGTAATGGTGCTGAGCCAGTGAATGGTACGCTCCCTCAAAAAGATCCGAGAAGTGCCGTCCGACCAGCTCCTGGTCTAGCTGCTGGGCGAGCAGCTCCGCCTGACGGTTCAGACCGGTGACAATACCCTGGGCATCGAACGCCAGCACACTGTCCGGATTGTATTCAAAGAGTGACATATAATGTTGTTCTGTCTCCATAATTCTGCGGTTCTGATATTCCTGGCGGGTGTCCCTGTAGGCGTCCGGGATGATATACAGGCTTGTACAGATAAACAGCGTCAAGATATAGGGAATCAGATGCAAATAGCTTCCCGGATCGGCATCCTCGACCGGAATCACCGAGAAGGCGCAGAGGAGCGGAATCATCAGCATCCCTATTGCACAGAGGAAGATGCCTGGAACCGTGGCCTTGGAATATAGTTGATGCTCTCGGTTGCGGTTCGAGATCACCAGGACACGCAGAATGGCGAGACACAGACTGAGGGCGGAAGCTGCAGTCATAAAGACGAGTACGGGCTTCCAGACCAGAAATTCACGGAACAAAAAGATGATATTCAGGTAATCGAACACCAGAATGGTCCCGGCGATCAACAGACTGATTCTGAAGTGACGTCCTGTATGGCTGCGGGGCATGCTGGAATACCGGATGCCAAAATAAGTAGCAGCCCAGCAGCCGCCGAGAGTGAACAAGAGATGCAGTATGTAATATTTCGGAGCCAGAGGGAGGTTAAGCGACAAAGGCACCAGGATGTGGGAAGCACTAAAAGCAGTGGTGCCCAGGATCATCACCTTCATTCGTGTGAACCGCCTCCCCCGGCCTTGGCCGTCATTATGGAAGGGAGCTGCTCCGAAGACAATGAGAGTGCAGGACGCAAGGCTTGCCAGCAGGGCCAGAGCCAATTGCAGCCAGTTCATATTCAAGGGTTGCAAGTATAACATGGAGTACCTCTTTCGTTATGTAGATAATATATAAAAGGTAAATTATGTAGGCCTTTTTTCATAGGACATTTATCGTATATAAACAATAAATTAGACGATTAAACTCCTTTTATGATAAAAATACGAAAAAATCATGACAAAAAACCTCCAATCTACAGTATATGTAGGATCGGAGGTCTTTTTATATGCGTGTTCATCGTATTCAAGGTTAAAAAGTAACCGAGAGGTAGCTGAGCGACCCCATTTCGTAGCTCCGGTGGACTTCTTGAGGCGTCCGGGCGGGATTGCCGCTCCCCATAGTGATGTACAGCGGAACGAAGTGCTCGGGTCGGGGTACAGCCAGCTTGGCATACGGTGCCTGCACTTCGTAGCTGAATAGAGCATTCAAGTCATGCTTATGCATATGTTCAATCAGCCAATCGTCGAAGGCAACAGCCTTAGGGTCAGGAGCCGTGGCATCCGGGTTCATGGTACGGAAATTATGAACCGTAGCCCCGCTGCCCATAATCAGGATGTCTTCTTCATCCAGACCCCGCAGCGCTTCACCAATCCGGTACTGCTCCGCCGGTGGCAAATACGGATTAACGGAGATTTGAATGACCGGACAGACAGGAACCGGGAACATTCGCAGGAGAGGGACCCAGGACCCGTGATCAAGACCGCGCTTCGTATCGAACTGAACAGGAATATCTTGGGCCGTAAAGCGGTCCCCCAGGGACGCTGCCAGCGCAGATGAGCCTTTGGCCGGGTATTTGATCTGGTACATCTGGTCGGGAAAGCCGCCAAAATCATAAACCATGTCATACACATCATCTGTGGAGGAGACGGTCAGCACCTCGGTTTCCCAGTGGGCTGTAAAGATGACAATAGCCTTAGGCTTGAGCTGCTGTCCGTAGGAGAGCAGGAAATCTGTACAAGGGGTATTCTGTATCGCCATCAAGGGAGATCCGTGACCAACAAAGAGGGGGGCAATCATCGTAAACGCTCCTTTTCGTATCAAATAGGTTCACATTATTACTTACATTATGTTATTAAGTATACATTATATATTATATTTCGTAAAGTTATTTATTGGGATGGATGCTGAAACGTCAAAAAGTGGCAACTTATTAAGGAACTGTCCATCTTTTGTTTTTTTTTCTGTATATAATCATATTACATAGGGATAGCTGGATTGCGGGAGAATTGTATAGGGAATTTCCTGGAGTTTCCTTATAATAGAAATAAGTACACTAGAACCACTAGCTGAGAGGAAGTTAGCCTTGTTCGAAACCTTACTTTTGAATTTCTTGTTTTTATTGTTTCCAGTCTTGATCGTAGTGATTTTCTTTGAAAATAGAGTGTACCCCTACAATAACAAGCTGCTTGTGCTGATGTCCGCCGTGACGATGGTTCTGTGTATTGCCAAGCCTATTCGCCTGGAAATGGGATATATATATGATCTCAGATATATCCCGTTTATACTTGTGGCGCTTTTTGGCGGATACCGGAACGTCATTCCGTTATATGTAATCATGAATATTTACCGTTTCTATGTAGGAGGTGCGGGCACGCTCCCCTCCTTCCTGTTCTCAACGGCGGTGCTGTTGCTGGTGCCTTATTTTAGCAAACGCTTCATCAAGCGCTCTTCCAACCGCCGCATCTTCTGGGCAGCAGCTATTGCCACGTTAACCATGGGAATCTACCTGATGATTCTGGGGACGATGACGGGGAAGTTGGACAAGCAATTTTGGACGCTCACGGTCTATGCCTTGATGACACATGCCGTAGTGATGAGCATCATCATGATTTTGATCGAGCAGATTATCACCAATATCAAGAACCGTGACCGGATTCTCCAGTCGGAGCGCCTGAATGTAGTCAGTGAGCTGGCGGCCAGTGTATCCCATGAAATCCGAAATCCGCTCACGGTGACCAGCGGTTTTTTGCAGCTGCTCAATAAATCAACTTCCATTACGCCCGAGGAAAAAGAATATGTACAATTGTCGTTGCTGGAGCTGAACCGTGCAGAGAAGATCGTTAGCGATTATCTCTCTTTTGCCAAGCCGCAATCCGATAATATGGTGTTCTCCAATATGCAGGCGGAAGCAGAGTACACCAAGAACATCATTATGCCCTATGCGTCCATCCACAAGGTGGAGGTCAAGTTCAGCTTCGACAACACGCTCAATAAAAGCTATGACAAGAACCAAATCCAGCAATGCCTGATCAACCTCTACAAAAACGGGATTGAAGCAATGAGAGATAAGGACGGGGGCATCCTCACCATCGATATCTCGGAGAAAAAGCAAAACATTCTGATCACGATCCGGGACACCGGCATCGGCATGACGAAGGAAGAAATCTCACGCCTGGGCAAGCCGTATTACTCCACCAAAGAAGAAGGAACCGGACTCGGGATGCTGATGGCCTACAGCACGATCAATAAGGTTAAGGGGAACATTGAGGTGGAAAGTGAAAAGGGCAGGGGTACAACCTTCCTCATCACCATCCCTACCTAGCTCTGTGGCAGACCCCTGTTCAAAAATGATAAAGTATTTATTGAAGATAGAATTCTCAGGAAATCGTAACCAGGAGGCAGAAGGAATGAGACAAGAATTGATCGCACAATTAAATAAGTGGCATGAGGAGGACAAATACCAGGAAATCGTAGACCGGATCAAAGAAACGCCGACGATACTTATTGATGATGAGCTGGCCACCCATTTGGGGAGAGCGCTGAACAATCTGGGGCGGTATAAAGAAGCGCTGAAATGGTTCATGAAGACGGCTGACCAGGGCAAGAAGGACCCGTTATGGCATTTCCGTGTGGGGTACGCCCACTATTATCTGGACCAGCTGAAGGATGCGATCCGGGAATTCGAAATTGCGCACAAGCTGGACCCTGAAGATGAAGATACGGTACAGTTCCTGGAATGGAGCCGCAAGGAAGCTACTGAAGCCCCGGCGGATAAGGATTCTGACGAAGAAGATGAATGAAGAATTGAGGGGAAGTCATTAGGCGTGAGAGGGATGCCAGTGGTTGCCGACTAGGCGCTTCGAGAGGTATAAGTACCTCTGAGTTTGCCAGACTTGAACTACTTGGTGGAATGAGAGGTATAAGTACCTCTGAATTGCCGGATTTGAGCTATTTGGTGGAATGAGAGGTATAAGTACCTCTGAATTCGCCAGAATTGAGCTACTTGGTGGAATGAGAGGTATAAGTACCTCTGAATTTGCCGGATTTAAGCTATTTGGGGGAATGAGAGGTATAAGTACCTCTGAATTCGCCGGATTTGAGCTATTTGGTGGAATGAGAGGTATAAGTGCCTCTGAATTTGCCAGAATTGAGCTACTTGGTGGAATGAGAGGTATAAGTACCTCTCATTCTGCACCTGTGCGCCCCGGCGGGCTTAAGAGCGGCCATGCTAGGAAACCAACAAGGGCTGTCCTCAATGGGACGCCCCTTTGCTGTTTCTTTCACCTTCCAGCAGGAAATCCGCGTGCTTTGTTGCGCCAGACTGTCACAAATGCAAAGGCCAGCAGGACGCACAAAGCCCACGGGAAAGAAACGACACCCGTTGTTTCGAGAAGAATCCCACCGGCCACACCCCCGCCGCCGATGGCGAGATTCCATGCGGTCACCAGCATCGATTGAGCTACATCTGCGCTCTCTCCGCCTGCTACGGCAATTGCTGTCTGCAGCAGCGTCGCCGCTCCCCCGAACGTTAAGCCCCACATGGCAGCTGCCGGATAGATCACAAAAGGCTGGCTGCTGCCTATGCCCAGCAGGATAGCTGCCAAGGCGAATGCAGCGAGGCTGATCAGAACAAGCAGTCTCAGGTGCCGGTCAATCCAGACCCCGGTTAGCCAGATGCCAAGCAGTGCTGTAACACCGAAGATGAGAAGTACTACGTCCACCCGCCCGGTAAGCCCGGTCTGAGTAAGGTACGGTGCAATGTAGGTATACAGGATGTTGTGGGCCAGTACCCAGGCTAGTACGACAAACAATATCGGGCGCACTCCGGGAGTAGTGAAGACCTTGTGGAGAGGGAGCCGCTGGTCTGCGGACTCTCCCGGAGAGTCCGGCAGCTTCCAGAGCACCCATATGGTCAGCAGCAGCGCGAGCAGCGACAGGATACCGAAGACATTGCGCCAGCCCGCAAGGTCCCCGAGCAAGGTTCCGGCAGGGACACCGAGCGCAAGAGCAAGTGGTGTTCCTGCCATGGCAACGGCCATAGCCCTTCCCTTAAGCGGCTCCGGCACCATGCGCCGGGCATAGCCGGCGATCATGCCCCATAGGACACCGGCTGATACACCCGCGAGGAACCGGGCCGCAAGCGTTAGGGGATAGCTTGAAGAGAGAGCAGTGACGGTGTTAAATACGAGAAAACCAAGAATGCATGTCAGCAGCAAGGGACGCCGTCTCCACCCGCGTGTTGCGGTGGTCAAAGGAATTGCGGTAAGTAGCGAGCCCAGGGCATACAGGGTAACGAGCTGACCCGCCATGGCCTCTGTCACTCCAAGTCCCTTACTGATCTGGAGCAGTAATCCGGCGGGAATTGTCTCGGTAAGGATACAGATAAACCCGGTCATAGCCAGGGCAAGCAATCCGGCCCAGGGAAGGCGTCCGGAAGCAGAAGCGCTGGAGATTTGCTGTGAAGAAGAAGCTGTGCTGCTGCTCATATCGAACCTCCTTCCTTATGATTCATGTTTCAATCTGCCGTAGACGGCATTGCACAGGTCAACCGTAAACGGACCCGACATGCCCTCCAGTGCGGTATTGGTGAAAGCCGCCACGCTTAGCCGCTGCTTGGGATCAACGAACCACGAATGACCATAGGTACCGCCCATGCGCCATGTGCCAGGGGATTCCGCAGTGTCTGCGGCAAGAGGATCTTTAAGCACCGTGATGCCCAGGCCAAAGCCCCGCCCTGGCCAGAAGGGCATGTGCAGATGACCAATCTGATTGGTGGTCATTTCCCGAACCAGGGATTCCGGCAGCAGAGGTGCTCCCCCTTTGCGCAGGGTTTCCAGCAGCTGCAGAAAGTCTCCGGTGCTGCCGACCATGCCAGCTCCTCCGGAAGGATAAGCGGCAGGGTCGAGCGCCCGTTCAGGGGCGAGGCGGAAGCCTGCCGTACCTTCCACAAAAGCAAGGCTGTCGGGATTGTGCAAAGGACGCAGCCCGGGAACATCATCGGCGTAAGCAGAGGCCAGCCGCTGCGGGTCGGCTGCACCGAAGCCTGTGTCCTTCATACCTAGCGGATGGGTCACGAGTGAATCTATGGCTTCGCTGAGTGTGGTATCTGTGACTTTTTCAATCACGGCCCCTAGCACATCTGTTGCGATAGAATATCTCCACATGGTGCCTGGGGTATAGAGGAGCGGGACTGAGGCAATACGCCGTAGGTTCTCTTCGAGCGTAATGTTAGTCTGATCCATGCCATCAGATACACCAGCCTGCTCATAAGAGCCGCCCTCTTCCTGAAAGAAGCGGTAGGTCAAACCAGCGGTGTGCGTCATTAAATGCCTTACTGTTATTGCTGCGGGCTTACCGTTCTCCAGTCGTGGCTGAAAATACGGAAGCCAGCGGTCCACGCGGTCATCCAGCTTCAGGCGGCCTTGCGCCACCAGAACCAGAGCAGCCGCAGAAGTGATAGGCTTGGAAACCGATGCGAGCCGGAACAAGGCGTCCTCCCGCATAGGCTGGTTCAGCTCGCGGTTCGCAAAACCGGCAGCACGGCTATAGATGAGCCTCCCATCTAACGCTACCTTGATGACCGCCCCCGCCAGACGCTTGTCGGCTAATGTCTGGTCTAGTACGTTATCGATGCGCTCCGGTAGATGCTCCGGGTTCATGAGATTTGAATCCTGCATTCGTAGTCATCCTTTCGCTATAGTTAAAGCTAAAATCGCTTTACTATTGTAAGTATATTATATAAAATTAGTTGACCTGCTAACATAAGGCAACTAAGCTATAACAGCCGTTCAGCAGTTAAAAACAAGGCAGTTTGCACATGAATCCTTAAAATTAAAGGAGCTGAATGAGATGGACCATACAGACAAGCAGATTCTGTTTCATCTTCAAAACCAGGCGAGAATGTCCATGACAGAACTCGGGAAATGTGTGGGTCTATCACAACCGGCAGTGACGGAAAGAGTTAAACGTATGGAGGAAAACGGGGTGATCCAGGAGTACCGGACTATTATTTCACCTGAAAAAATTGGGAAACTGGCTACTGCTTACATTCTGTTCCACTCCAGGGATTGCCATGCCTTCGTTGATTTCTGCCGCTCCTCCCCTGAGGTCCTTGAGTGTTACAGGATCAGTGGCGAGCACAACTATCTGCTAAAAGTAATGACCGACTCCACGCAAGCCTTGGAGCAGTTCGGCAATGAATGCGATAGATACGGGACTTATACAATCCTAATCGTAATGTCATCGCCCGTTGATCATAAGTACCTTATTCCTTTGCTGGAAGGAACTGTTTAGGACCTGCCCTTACTGGGGAATGAAGAGTAGATTCGAGAGGAGGCATATACATAGTGGAAGAGACATTGCTGGCGCAACTGGTACAGTGGCATGAAGATGATGAATTTGCCAAAATTGTGGACCGCATCATGGAAATTCCCGAACCGGACAGAGACTATACACTTATTGGTCAACTGGGCAGGGCGCTGAACAATCTGGACCGTTACCATGAAGCGCTGGAACAGCTGCTGAGTGTTGCCGGGCAAGGAGAGAAGGACCCGATCTGGCACTACCGGGCGGGATATGCCTACTACTATCTGAAGCAGTACGATCAAGCGGTTCGTGAATTCGAGCTGGCAGATCAGCTGGAGCCTGGAGATGAGGCGGTTCAGCAGCTGCTTGGCTGGAGCCGCCGTGCGGCGGAGCGGGAGGTACGGGAGCAGCAGCGTTTTGCAGCTGCACAGGCCGGCGAGAGTACTGCGGGGGGAAGCACAGTTCAACCTTTTGACTTCGACGGCTTCTGGGAGGACAGCGATTATGCCCGCAAATCGTATGTATCCGATCCGCCTACAGACGAGCTGATTGCCTCGGTGGAGCAGGAACTGGGGTATAAGCTACCGGCCTTTTATATCGAGATGATGAAGCGGCAGAATGGGGGGATTCCCCGGGATACTTGCTTCCCTACAGAGGAAGCGACCTCTTGGGCGGAAGATCATGTGGCGGTTACAGGCATTATGGGCATTGGGCGGGAGAAGACCTATTCCTTGTGCGGGGAACTCGGCAGCCGCTTCATGATTGAAGAGTGGGGTTACCCCGATATTGGTGTGGTATTCGGCGATTGCCCGTCCGCAGGGCATGATGTGATCATGCTGGATTACCGGGCCTCTGGTCCGGAAGGCGAGCCGGCTGTGATCCACGTGGATCAGGAAGCGGATTATGAAATTACTTTTCTGGCCAAAGACTTCGAGAGTTTTGTACGCGGGCTGGTGAATGAGGAGGTCTTCGATACGTCTGAGGAGGATAAGGCAGAGGATCTGCGGAAGGTGGCTCATGGAGCCTTTTCACCCCTGCTTGCGGAGCTGTGCGGCAATGTCACGGAGATCGATAATGTAGAGGGTATAATCCGTACAATCTGTACGGAGATTGTAGAAGACAAAGGGCATTTCTCTCTCCATGCCGATGAGCGTTCTATTTTGATGTATGATGTGCAGTTCTGGCTGTATACCAAGTCGTATCCGCAAACCAACCGGGCTGAATACCTGGAGGTCTATTCCCAAATGATCGCCTTTGGCGGCGAATTTGGAACCGGCGGCTACGCGCCGTCCTTCATTACGGATTGGCTGGACGATCGGGTCCGGCAGGGGAGCATTATTGAGCGTGGTGGTGTGCTCAGCTTCACGGAAGAAGCCTGGGAGGCCCTGCTGCACAGGATGAACGGTGTCACCGTCCCTGCAACCGGCAATGTAGCTCCGTTCATCCTGGTAGAGCAGGGAAATGGCGGCATGTCTGTTATTCTGAGCGTAGGTACCTATTTGGCCGATCTGTTTGATACACGGGCAGACGAAGGCTTCGAAGGCAACGGCTACGATTGGGCATCCCTTGCGGCGGTTTTCCTGGAGGAACAAATGTCGGAGCTGGCAGGCATTGTGCATTTTGACCCGGAGGCCGACATGTTCTGCGCCTACTCCGGCAACAGGGAAGCTATTCTTGGTTTTGCTGCCGGATTCAAGCAGGCCTGCGAGGATGAGGCACTGATCCGGGACCTGTTCTCCCGCGCCGAGCTGGACTGATTACTCCGCTGCGGCCGCCCGGGATCGTTCTTTTATCCACTCTGTGAACATTCCATAATCCTTCTCCACCTGATCGGCATATCCGTAAGCCCACCGGGAGAGATAGCTCGCAAAAGCATCCGGGTCCTGCCCCATGGCCTTGGTAATTTCCTCCTCGCTATGATAAGGAAGAATGCCCTGGTCCACATCGGCATCGGCCCGGGCATGCATTTTGGCGGTCAGGCAACCCATTATCTCAAGTACCCGGGTCATATCCTCCATAGTTGCGATATCGGTCAGCTTCAGTCTTTTCTTATACGGCGACCGTTCTCTTACATAGAAGTGCCTTCCCTCAAGCGTCAGAAAGCCCAGATACGGGTCGGCCTTATGGTGCATCGCCTGCTGTGTCGCCGTTACCCGTTTTCCCTGATGCCCGAAATGCTGCCAAAAGGACTCGGAATACGGCATGAAATAAGCCGGAACCGGCACGCGCACTTCTTTTACCTCAAGTACGGTATCGTCCGTATCCTCCCGCTCATGTCCACCCTCGATTAATACATAATAGCGGTCCAGCCCGATGGAGGCGGTGCCTGAACCATGCTTGACTGCAATGTCTTTTATCCGGAAGTGATCCTCATTCAGGTTTCGGGTAACCACGGTCTGTGTATAGAACGCCCAGGCGCTCCCCAGGAGGGTCTGTTCGGCTTGTCCGGGTACAGCCAGCTCGGAATTCTCCAGAAACACTCTGCCCGTCTGCATCTGAGCTGTAACCTTTTCCAGAAAATGTGCCTGTCTGCGTTTCTCCAGCTTGCGGAGGAGCTTTTTCACCGGACCTTTGGCGGTATCCTCATCCATACTATAAGTGGCAGGGATATCCTTGCCCTGTGCGAACCGCCGGATCTGTCTGGCATACGCTTTAACAAAGCTCTCAATATAGCTTAGCTGTTCAGCTTCACCCTGTCCCAGCTGTCTGCCCACCAAAGCGATGCTGCCGGCCATACGCAGGAGATCGTAAAGATACGAGCCCACATACCCCTCATCGAAATCATTGACGTCATAGACCATATCTCCGTCTTCGCTGCGGATGGCGCCAAAGTTCTCGAAGTGCAGGTCTCCCTGAATCCAGGTTGGCCGGTCCTCAGGGGTGTGGTAGGGGAAGTACTGGCGGGTTGTATCGAAATAGAATAAGTACGCGCTGCCCCGGTAAAAGGAGAAGGCGTTCTGCGACATTTTCAGATATTTCTCAGACCGTTTCTCGGGACTCAGGCCCATTATACCGCTATCGAACTCTTCAAAGATGGAGATCAGCAGATCCTTGCGGAGCTTGGTTCGTGTGCGGATGACGCCTTCGGTAATAGATTTGTCGATCACGGGAACCCTCCTTGGCTATATTGCTAAAAAGTATACACATACACCTTGGTCCGCAGCGGATCTCTGCAGGTCACTGTGCGGGCTGGCTGCCTGTCCGGCAGGGCGAAGAAAATACTGATCACCACTGCGCCGGGCGGCAGCTCCTGACTGAACTTGTCCGCCAGCCGCTCCATGGCACCGGGGAATAAATAGCAGAGAACCATATCGGCATCGGTGTAGGAGCTGCGGTAGATATCGCCCCGGATGAAGCGGAGTCTGCCAGGGAGCGGCTCCGGGCCGTTCCCTGAGTGAGGGAGCCGCGCGAATATCAGCGCCAGCAGTTGCGAGCACCATAACGGGAAGCTTGAATTCTCAATCCCGATGAGTCTTTTGCCTGGACAATGACGGACGATATCGAGTCCTAATGTGCCCCAGCCGGACCCCGCCTCTACAACCGTGCTATAGCCGGGAATCCGGTTTACCTCTCCGGCAACCGCCAGCCGTACAGCCTTCGAAGTGGGCATCGGTGAGATCCCGTTCCTCCAAGTGTCCACAACGATCCACACCACAGACAGGAGAACGGCGAGCGCGAGAACCCACGTGATAGTCTGGAGGATGAGCATGCAATCCCCTCCCCTCTCCATGAACAGGTTTCTAATGTTTCTGTTATTATAAATCCCATTTGGCGTCATAACCAGCTAAAGTGCTCTCATCAAACTCTAATCTTCCTGCAAAGTCTTTCTCATTCAGTCTGCTGTAACCTAAGGGTAATCACAAGGACTAGGGAGGAAATGAGTATGAAGTTAAATTGGAAGTGGCTGCTGTTGGGTGCCGCTCTGGCGCTAGTATTCTTCTACATTGGAAAAGGATATGGCGGCCCAGTCCAAGCCCGCCAACTGTCTGGGGCAAATTCTGTATCGGAGCCTACGGGGGTCTCTGCCTCTGCTGCGGATGTTGTATCCGAAGCCACCTCTGCAGCCGCTGAGTCTGCTCCGGATGCTGTGTCCGAAGCTACCACAGACTCTGTGTCCGTTCCGGGGGTTATTTCCGACGTCATCTCTGCCGCCTCCACGGTTATCGGGTCGTGGCAGACAGGTGCGGAGGGTGTGTCTGCAGGGAATGCACGGTACTCTTTTGACAAAGGCATCACCCGGGTCGATGTACCAGAAGGTACGGAAAGCATCTCTATTGCAAATACCAACGGAAAGATTGAGATGAAGCAGGGCAATGGGAAGGATATTGAAATCCATACGACAGTGGTCGTGAATCAAGCCACAGCCGAAGAGGCCCGGACCATAGCGGACAAGGCGGGGGTGAAGGTAAGCGGGGGAGCTCAACTGGAGATTAAGACCTACAGCGAGCCTTACGGCAATATTCATTATCCGGGTCTTGAGCTGACGGTTACACTGCCGAAGGGAATGAAGGCCGATCTGCAGGCGAAGACCAAGAACGGAAATCTCTCTTTGTCAGATGTTTCTAGTACAGGTAAAATTAAATTATCGTCTGTGAACGGCAATGTTACGGCATCCGGCCCCCCGAAAGACATCTCTCTGCACACGGTGAATGGGAATGTTGAAGTATCCGAAGCGAAGGCAAATGTGGATATTTCGCTTACCAATGGCAATGTGAAGGCAGAGCAAATTGCGGGAACTCTGGTGGCTGAAACGACAAACGGCAATCTGACGGTGAAGGATGCGCTCGCTGCTATAGAAGCAGTCACGGTAGCTGGTAATATCCATGTGGAGAGCAGGAGGGTCGGCGGAGACTGGAGGGTGACCTCGACGGTAGGGGATGTTGAACTGGCCTGGCCGGAAAATGCCGGAGTGGTGGTGGACGCAAAGTCAGCTCTTGGGGAGATGGATACCGACTTCCCGCTGACGGTGAAGAATCACAAGATTAGCGGGAAGATTGGCGAAGGGACGTATCAGATTCATGCGCAATCCATGGCCGGTTTATCGCTAATGAGGAAGAAATGATCTGTGAAGCGCCAGCTACCAGGTGCTGCGCAATATCGTGGAGAATGCACTGAAGTATACGCCTGAAGGCGGATCGGTAACGATCAGGCATTCCTTTGCGGATGGGCAGGTGATCTTGACGGTAGCCGACACGGGGATCGGGATATCCTCTGAACAGCTGCCGCATATCTTCGACCGCTTCTACCGCACGGAGGGCTCGCGGAGCCGCACCCGGGGCGGTTCGGGCCTTGGCCTTGCCATTGCCAAAGCCATTATGGAGCGGTACGGCGGTTCTATTGCCATCGCTAGCACACCGGGGCAAGGAACGACTGTGACGCTGCGGTTTATGGGCGGATAGGTGTGAGAGTCCCAATAGTCACTGGCAGATCTAATCTTCTTCCAGGGGCTTTTTTCTGTGTTCAGATCATGAAACTGGTTGGCAGGTAAGCACGGACTACCTGTGACTGGTGAAATCAGAGGTAAAAGTGCCTTTGAATTCGGCGTAGGCAGGCCAATTGCTGGAATCAGAGGTAGAAGTACCTTTGAAATCAGCATAGGTGGGCTAATTTGTGGAACCAGAGGTAGAAGTACCTTTGAATTCAGCATAGGTGGGCTAATTGCTGGAACCAGAGGTAGAAGTACCTTTGAATTCAGCATAGGTGGGCTAATTGCTGGAATCAAAGGTAGAAGTACCTTTGAATTCAGCATAGGTGGGCTAATGAGTAGAATCAGAGGTAAAAGTACCTTTGAATTCAGCATAGGTGGCCTAACTGCTGGAGTCAGAGGTAATAGTACCTTTGAATCCCCTCGTGTGTCTGGGGGCAACCCATGCCCGCCCTTTGGAGCGAATGTGGTAATAAGAACAAAATTATTAATATTCCTTGACGGGAATATTCCTTGTGGGGTATATTATGTATGCAAGGTGATAAAAAACTGATTCACTGAAGGAACATCGGTATTATGGAAACGAAGATATTTAGCGCACTAGCCGAACCCACCCGCTTGCGGATGGTAGAGATGCTGAAGGACGGGCCTCTGAGTGTAGGTGATATTGCCGAACGTCTCTCGCTCCGCCAGCCCCAGGCCTCGAAGCATCTGCGGGTGCTGCTGGAGGCCGGGCTAGTCGAGGTAGAGGCGCAAGCCAATCGCCGCAACTATAAGCTGCGGACGGAGCCGCTGGAGGTACTGGATACTTGGCTTGAAGCCTACCGGAAGATTTGGAGTGAACGCTTCGACAACCTGGATGACTACCTGCGGCAACTGCAATCCAAAGACAACGAACGACCATGAACTTTACTTTCAGGAGGGATTTGGAATGACCAACAAAATGATTTCCCGAGTAGAAGGCCTTGAGCTTGTTCTTGAACGTGTGTTCGATGCACCGCGTGAGCTTGTTTTCAAAGTATTCTCCGAGGCAGAGCATCTGAAGCAGTGGTGGGGCCCGCGCGGCTGGATCGTCCCCTTCTGCAGTGTTGATTTTCGTCCGGGCGGGGTTTGGCATTACTGTATGAAGTGTGTCGATGAGCAGCAGGGTGATTTCTTCGGAATGGAATCCTGGGGCAAAGGCGTCTACCATGAAATCATGGATGGAGAGAAAATCGTCTACACCGATTACTTCTCGGATGCCGAAGGCAACGAAACCGAAGGCATGCCGTCCACGCTGGTTACGATGCTTTTTGAAGAATATGACGGGAAAACGAAGCTGGTAAGCCGATCAAAATATGACTCCGCGGAAGCGCTCAAAACCGTTCTGGATATGGGGATGGAACAAGGCATTACCGAAACCTGGGACCGCCTCGAAGAGCATTTGCAGTCGGTTCAATGATCTCTATGAACCCTCTGGATGTTGTTACCAGAATTGAACAGATGGAGTTGAAGCTTACCGAGTGGAATGCGATACCTTTTGGATTAAAAAGTGAAGACAGAGAACAATAGCCTCCTTCTCGACCTCCTTCTCGGCCTGCCTCCGGCAGGCTCTATTTGCGTTCCCGTTTCTTTTGTGTCCGTTTGGAAATAATGGAGGGGAGGAGGCTTGAAAATGAACTATATAGAGATTCTGATGCGGACGGTTCTATCGGTGGGTCTGCTGCTGCTCATTCCCAGAATCCTGGGCAAGCAGACCCTTTCCAATATGACGTCCAACGATTTCGTGATCAGCATTACCCTCGGCTCCCTGGCGGCGAATCTGGCGTTCAATGTCAGTCTGAAGTCAACGTATCTTGTCCTGTCCATTATTGTGATTACGGCTATGTCATTCCTGCTCTCCTTCATTGCCCTCAAAAGCCGCCGCCTGCGCAGCTGGATCTCTGGTTCCCCCACGGTCCTGATCGAGGGTGGAAAGATCATGGAAGCCAACATGAGGAAGATCCATTATACGCTGGATTCGCTGGTCCAGGCGCTGAGGGAGAAGGAGATTTTTAATCTCGAAGAGGTCGAATATGCGGTGCTTGAAGATAATGGACAGGTCTCTGTTCTGAAAAAGGAAGCGTATCAGTTCGTTACGAAGCAGGATTTGGGGCTGGCACTGCATGCGCAGGCCTTCCCCGTAGAGCTGATTATGGATGGTGTGCTGGTGGAGGCTAACCTGAAACGGAATGGTCTGACCCGTGAGTGGCTGGAGACGGAACTTGGGAAGAAGCAACAGGGCAAGACGCTGGCAGATGTGTTCTATGCGGTAAAAGGCACGCAGCAACAGCTCGTGTTCGATTTCTATGAGGATGGAGTGGGGCAGCCGCTGGATCAGGAGTAATCTCCTTCAGGGAAGCCCTTCGCTTGTTCCATTTATCAGAGCGTGCTCATATGGAAGTATTTTGCATAACTTTTTTATTGGCTTTTGAAATTAGGACTGCTATATTTGAAAATACTATGTTAGAGAGGGTAAGCAGCAGAGGTGTCGGCATAAAAGGATGAGAGGCGGATTTACATGCAACAAGTATTAGAGGGTATCGGTCTAACAAACGATTTTCTTTGGTCTAAGCTTCTGATTGTTCTTCTGATCGGTTGTGGTTTGTATTTCACCATTCGATCGAGATTTGTACAATTTGGCATGTTCAAAGAAATGTTCGTTGTGCTAAAAGAGTCCAATGCGAAGTCTACCAACAGCATCTCATCATTCCAGGCATTCTGTATCAGCATGGCAGCCAGGGTGGGGACAGGCAATATCACAGGAATTGCGATTGCCATTGCCTTAGGCGGGCCGGGCGCGGTCTTCTGGATGTGGGTGATTGCGATTATTGGTTCTGCATCCAGCTTTATTGAGAGTACTTTAGCACAGGTGTATAAAGTAAGAGACCAAACGGGATTTCGTGGGGGTCCTGCTTATTATATGGAACAAGGCTTGAAGAAACGTTGGATGGGATCTTTATTTGCCGTGCTGATCACGTTGTCTTTCGGCCTCGTCTTTAACGCGGTCCAGTCCAACACGATTACCGTTGCTTTTGAAAATTCATTCGGCACCAATCGTTTGATGGTTGGCCTTCTAATGGCTGTTGCGTTTGCAAGCATTATCTTTGGCGGCATCAAACGTATTGCCAAATTGTCTGAATATATTGTAGTCTTCATGGCCGTGATTTATATCGCCGTTGCCTTATGCATTGTGCTGATTAACATTACCAAAATGCCTGAAGTTCTGGCGCTTATTGTGAAGGGTGCATTCGGATTTGAGCAAGTTATAGGAGGGTCTCTGGGGGCGGTGATTCTGCAAGGTGTGAAGCGCGGTTTGTTCTCGAACGAAGCGGGAATGGGAAGTGCGCCGAATGCTGCAGCAACGGCAACGACAAGTCATCCTGTAAAACAAGGGCTTATGCAAGCATTCGGTGTGCTTACAGATACGTTGTTGATTTGTTCGAGTACCGCCTTCATTATTCTGCTATCTGATGCGTATAAGCAGCCTGGGCTGGATGGTATCAAGCTTACACAAGCTGCACTGAGCGAGCACATCGGTTCTTGGGCCTCTGGTTCTCTGGCTATCATGGTGTTCCTGTTTGCGTTCAGTACATTAATTGGAAACTATTATTACGGAGAAACGAATATAGAGTTCTTAAACTCAAAGAAGTCAGTAGTCATATTCTACAGATATAGTGTGTTGGCCATGATTCTATTCGGGTCGGTTGCCAAGGTTCAACTGGTGTGGGATTTGGCTGACTTATTTATGGGGCTCATGGTGGTAGTTAACTTGATTGCCATCCTTCTCTTATCCAAAGTAGCCTTTGCAGCCCTTCAGGATTACAAGCGGCAGAAACAGGCTGGGAAAGACCCGGTCTTTGTTAAAGACAGTATTAAAGGCCTGGATCACATTGAATGTTGGGAGAACACTTCAGGTATGTAAGGGTAATAGATGGTTAAAGCCCAGGGCTCCGGTAACGGAGCCTTTGTGTTGTTGGGCATTAATAGCCGAGCAGGTTACAGCACGTTCATTACCAGCATTACCACGCGTAAACCCCATTCACATCCAAAAACTCTCCGTTATGGCGTTTGCCATCCGTGGCATAGCCTACAATAATGGCCGCCCCGGCTTCTTTGGATTTCCCGCCTTCCGCATTACCATTCAGATCCGTCTTCGTGAAGCCGGGGGTTACTGCAAATACCTGGGCTTTGCTGTTTTTGAGCTCTATGGCCATGGCTACAGTCATCGCATTGTTTGCGGTTTTGGAGGAATTGTAGTCGAACGCATTCAGCGCAACCTCCGAACTCTGCATGAAGTGAAGGGACGCCATATCGGTGGAGACATTCACAATCGTTCCTTCATTCTCTTTTATTAAGGGAAAAAGACGTTGATTCAAGCGGAAGGTTCCGAAGAAATTCACCTCAAAAGCGTTCCGCAAATGCTCCTCCCGGGTATCGCTGAATGAACTGGAGAAGGCTCCCGGCATGCCGGCATTGTTAATGATAAGCGTCACATCAGAATAGTTGTTGCGAAGGGTAACGGCTGCCTGCTCAATGCTGTCCAGATTCGTCATATCGATTTGCAGAAACTCCACGTCCAGCCCTTGGCGGGTTAATTCAGAAGCTGCGTCCTTCCCCCGTTCGAGGCTGCGTGCGCCAAGCAATACCTTCCATCCGGCTTCACCAAGCTGTCTTGCAATTTCAAAGCCGATCCCTTTATTAGCACCTGTTACAAAAGCGGTTCTTGTCATCTTCATCCTTCTTTCTGCAAGTTATGATCTATCCACAATTCGCAGCTTACTATGCTACACTAAGTGTAGGTCAACACTAAAAGTCAGGCGGTGAGCAAAATTTTTACCATTGGACAGGTTGCCAAAAAAGTAGGGATAAATATTGGCGCGATTCGCTTTTATGAACGAAAGGGTCTTCTGGAGCCAGTAGTCCGCAACGAGCAAAACAATCGCCTGTATACCGACGACGAGATTGGCTGGCTGATCTTTCTGAAATGTCTGCGGGAAACGGGAATGAGTATAGAGGAGATCAAGAAGTACCACGACATGGTCCAAGCCGGAACCTCTACCCTGCCGGAGAGAACCAGGCTCATTGAGGAGCAGAAGCAAGCCCTTTTGGACGAAATTGAACAGAAAAAAGCTCAGCTCGTTCACCTGGAGCATAAGCTGGAGCGCTATTATCGCGGGGAGAATTATTAGGAAGAGGTCAGGACTAGGGGATCAAGTACGGTCTGCGTGGTCAAGAACTCAGGTGGCCCTTTAAAGGCGCGTGGATTCTATTAGGAAACTTCATCCTGAACACAGGAATCCGGGGCGTGGGGGATGACAACACGGGAACAAGCCGCTACTTGGATGGCGGTTCACTATCTGGAACTCCAGAGTCGGAAATATCTGGGCAGACGGCCTGGTTACCAACAATACATTCAGCTACAATATCGTTCAGATTTCAACCCTGGCGAACAACATCGCCTTTAATGGCGGCAAAGACAACAAAATCATCGGCAACCTGCTTACAGATACCGAGCGGACAGGCGCAGGAATCGCCCTCGGCACGAACTTCAACCCGCCGTCCATGACCGGAACCCTAACCTTTCAAAACAACATGCTGCTACGTACCGGCTCCGCCCACCGCGACTTCGGCTACCAAATCGGTGCCTTCTGGACCTACTGGCTGAACAACAACGGCAAAGCCCAAAGCCTGGCCGTGTATCCGGCAACACCATCAAAGACAGCACCTACTCGGGCATCTTCATCGAAGAACCGGGACCGAATATCTAGGTGACTTTCGACGTACGCATCCAAGGCTCTGCCATCGGAACCTCGGTGTTCAATAAATAACATGGGGACGAACATACCTACCGAGAAGTTCCTGAATACTTCGGCTAGCTTTACCGTGTCAAGTTTAGAAATAATTAGAAGGGGAGAAATCGATGAAAAAGCCCTCCAATTTTGTTTATCAAACATTTGGAGGGCTTTTTATTGAATTTTTGTGTTTATATACACGGTATGTAAAATATAGAATGAATTTAATTGATTTCCTTATAAAAATATAAGAAGTAAATTCTTGTCATTTTACTACTAAAATAATTTTAATTGTATTTCTTCTTCTTGTTCTTCCAAGTTAATAACATATTCATGAGGGGGTAATATTTCGTCTATACTTCTTTTAGGAAGGTGCATAGTAATAAAATAGAAATCAGAGTCAACAATTGAGAGACGTTTATCAAAATAAGTATAGACTTTTGGAAAGATTTCTTTTTCTATCTGTAATTCATCTAAATGACTGAGAACGGTAGTCAGCGCACCATGATTTATACTTGAACCTAAAGGGTGAATATCTTTTAGCTTATCAAATATATATTGAAAGGGAAGACCTCTACGGATTACATCTTGTTCGGAGTTAAGTACTATTTTTGTAATGTAATAATAAAGTTGTAATTTCCTTCTACGACCTCCACCGGCAATATCTTTGATTTTTGTAAAATAAGTTCTACTCATTTCTTCCCAGTACGTATTAACAATTCCCTGTGCTTGTTCGAGGTTTTTTAACTCGGTTACTTCATTTTGAGTTTCTTTAATACCATTAAAAATACATAATTCAAATAATAAACCTTGAAAAACGGCAACTATACCATTGGATGCTTCAACGAAGTAATTAACTAATGGATTAGAGATTTTTATATTTAGACAATTGCTTCCTTTATCTACAATTTCTCTTAATTCCTCATTGCTCCATTTAGTTGCATCAATGTAATCTATTCTATGGGACAACTCACCATTGAACTTTTCAAAGTAACCAGAAGTAATTTTAGTACCTAGGATTATAAATCGTATACCATTTTGATAGAACATTTTTAAATCAAAGGCCAATTGATACTGTTCAATTAGCGGTAGATAATGAAAATCATCAAGAACTATAGTGAGTTTCCCTGATTTTTCAAGTTCGTTGGATACTAAAACACTAACAGTATTCGGAAGATAAGGCTTCTTCACTTCTGAAACATTTTCCTTTTCTGACTTTTCTCCGGTTATTTTTGACTTAAGAAATTCAAGAAAACTCGTACTAATCTCACCTTTAAGCTTATTAGACTCTTCCATTGTTTTGGTGATTCTTTCAGTCACTTCAATTTCAGCTTTGTATAATATTTGAACGTAAATATCATTTAGGTTTATGCCTTTGGTGCAATCAACAATTACAACATCTGAAGTAGTCGGTATATATTTCTTTCTTAAAAAGGTTTTACCAACTTTGGTCTCCCCGAAAATAACGATATGGTGATCTGTTAATTCTAACTTATCTTTAAAATCGTAATCAATTTGACGCGTAACGTAACTTTTTAAAATATCTTTTGAAACACCAAAAACATTTTTAAGGGTTGTTTTCATCTAATCTTTCCTTTCAATGGTATTTTGAAATTTTTTCAAATCATAACATATTAACGACTTTTTTGCTGTTAGTTATGAATGTAGTGTGATAACTTTAGTCTTCATATCTAAATGCAGCAATCACTTCCCGATTAATCTTAGTGAGTGCTGCTATTTCCTCTGTACTTCTATCACTGATCAAAGTCATATGCTCATCTAATGCCTTACGGCGGTCAGTTTCATCCTCAAAACGGAAAATTTCTATAGCGGGTACTTTGAAGGCAGCTATTATTTTCTCCAGAGTCTCCAAAGAAATGTTGCGGTCTCCCCGTTCTACTCCACCTATGTAACTGTAATGAAGCGATGCTGCTTCTGCCAGTTGTTCTTGAGTCCATCCTTTTGCTTTTCTGAGCTCTCGTATCCGATTTCCTACACTTTCTGGTAAATTCATGTTATCACCTCCACTTAAGGTTAGAAGAGGTATGCTGACCATTACAGATCATCAAGTGCAAACTAATAATTTGATTAACTGTACTTAAAAGTACTATTTATATTGACCTAATATATAATTAGCTATACAATTAACTGAAAATGGATAAAAAAGGAGGCTCCACCCGTGCGCCCTTCCATTCTGAAATCACTCAAGCCGGATATTATGGTTGAAATGCTGGAAATGGCTTATCGCTTCGAGGATTGGGACAAGATGCTGAATACGGCGGGTATTCTGTACAGCTATGCGCAGTGCATCTATGAGGAGCGGCAGTATCACAAGGCTAAGAATCTTCCGGTACCGACTCTGGATACGGAGCGTCCACTGGTCTATTATTTTGGGTTCAGTCATCTGATGCGGGGCATCGTGTGCCAGAAGCAGGGGAAGTATGATGAGGCAAAAGAATCCATATACCGTTATGCCGAGCTGGGCTGGATGGAGGATTTGGGGGAGGAAGGGCAGGAGATTGCCGAGGAGTTCCGGGTTCTGGCTCGTGCCAACTTATACATCGTGGAGATTCTGTCCGGTAAGACGGAACTACTGGAGGGGTACGCACGATTCTTACAGGATAATCCCGAGGAGTTGCTGCCGGGGCTTGGGACTATTTTACAGGCTGCGGTCCAGTACGGGCTTGATGTGGATGATCTGCTGCATATGTTCACGGAACAGAGTGCCGGATTTGGGGAGTATGAGGATGCAGGCAATATTTCGCATTATTACAGCTATTGTTATCACTTGGCGTTATATCATGAGCGGGCGGGCAGAGTGCCGGAGGCGCTGGACTGGACGATACAATCTCTAATGCTGGCTCACCAGTCCAGTCATGACGGGAATTTCAAGCGTTGTCTGGCTCTGTTTGAAACATTGCGTGAAGAGATCACGGAAGAACAGGATCGGCGATATCATGAGGTGCTGGCGGAGTGTCTGGGGCAGGTTGTATTGAAGCTTCCTGAACTGCGCCATGCTGGTGTCTAAGGTTAAGTTGTTTTCTTATTCAGCAAAAGAAAGATTATTCCGCCAAAAATAAAGCCGCTAAGCACACCCGCCAATATACATTTGGTCATACTGAGTACAATGTCCGATGACGTGCTGTCGGGGGTGGATACTATATTCACAATGAACAACAGGCTAAACAGGATGGATGTAATCAGAAAAGACTTAGATTTCAGGAATCGCTTCATGGTTCTCCTCTTTCCACAATAATCCTCTGTTATATAGAATAAAGTAAACCTTCGTACAATATTACCATAAATACCCTCCCAAACCACGACATACAGCTGTCCGGTTTCCCCTCTATAATGAAAGTAACTTGAAATGATAAGGAGACGAGCAGAGGCATGGGCGAGATTGTTAGGCATGATGTGAATGAGGAGTATGCGTATTCCGGATTTGTGGAGGCGGGGGATTTTATTTTCCTCAGCTTCTGTGTGGGCAATGTGGGGGGAACGGTGGAGGAGCAGGTGGAAGGTGCGCTGGATCATATGAGTGACCGGTTGCAGCAAGTGGGGCTGACGCTTACGGACGTGGTAAAGCTGGATATTTTGCTGCGGGATGTGTGGGATATTCCGGTGATGGAGGCGGTGTTCAAGCGTAGATTCCAAGGAAAATACCCTGCCCGGAAAACGATCTCCACGGAGTTCGCGCATGTAGGCGGGCCGGATGGACTTAAGGTTCAGATCGATGGTGTGGCGTTTCGTCCACGCGCGTAGCGTTTGGAGGGTAGGAAGAAAATGCCCCAATATGAACAGCAGCTCACCCTGTATGGAGTGAGCTGCTGTTTGGCATGCCTTAAAGTGGTAGTGGGGTGGATGAATATAGCATGAACACTACCTTAAGGATTCATAAGCACCCGATGAACGCCCTGGCTTCCTCCCGGTGCGGTTCCGAGATATAAATATCCGCCCTGGCTTACGGCAGTGGTGATGCCATACAATGTACCTTCAGGATCATGCCAGCTATTCACAAGTTCCCCTTCGGGTCCATATTCCGCAACCAGTCCATGCTTCACCGGCGCACTGGCTCCATTTAACATAGATTGTGGAACTTTGGACATTGTAGCTGCTAACCAGGGATGACTGTGCATGTAGTCGGCAAAAGGCAAACGGGTTGTGAATACCCCTACCCAGAAATGTCCCTGCGCATCACGTGTGATGTTGTCCGGGAATCCAGCAATATTATCGGCAAAAATATCCGAGGTACCCTGCTTGGCCCCCTTCAGCCAGTATCGGGTTAGCTGATAATGATACGATTCGGCCACGAGCACAAAATCTTCATCGGCAGACAAGGCTACCCCATTGGCAAAATATAAGTCCTCAAGTAAAACACTCGTCTGCTTGGTCTGCGGATCATATTTCAGCAAGCGTCCATGCGGTTTGTTCTCGGCAATTTCTTTGAACATGACCTTGCCATAGTTAGAGGTATCCGAGAAATAGATCGATCCGTCCTGCGCAATGTCCAGCTCGTTCGCCAGGTAGATTGGTCCACCCTCCACTTGATTGGTCAGCACTTCAACTTTTCCCTCCGGGTCAATCGACAGCAGCCCTTTCTGAATATCTGCTACAATCAGATTCCCCGCTGCGTCGAATTTCAGTCCGTTAGGGGTTCCATGGGTATCGGCGAACACTTCAGCCGGCTGCGCTTTACCTGCCGTGTCAAAGGCTACTCTGTAAATTTTGCCGTCGGAGTCCCCCGTATATAGCCTTCCTTGTGCATCAAAAGTAATGAATTCCGGGAACTTGGCGCGGTCTGTAACCAGCTCTGCCGAGCTGAGCTTGCTGTTTTCTTTCCAGGGACCGTCTTTCTCAAAAGAAGGGGCGGCGGGCGCAGACCATACAGCGGGATCTACCGGAGCAGGTATCAGCAGAAAAACAGCGATTCCCAGTACAATTACCCCGAGCAGGGCCAAGCTCCATCTGCCGACTTGTTGACGTGTTGAACGTTTGCGTTGCTTTGGTTCTGTGGACATTATGAATCCTCCTTATTGTTTCTTGGGGCGAAGCATGCCCCCAACTAGTCGCAGACTCTGTCTGCGGGTCATGAAGCGGGAAATCTGGGCGCCCAGATAATTCTGGAATCCCGGAACAACGTACTGTTTTCCTTTGTTCATAGCGCGGAGGGTGACTGCTACTACACGCTCCGGCGTGTCCTTCGCACCGACAGAAGCATCCTCCGAGCCAACGACATTGAAGAAATTCGTATCCGTCGAGCCGGGGCACAGAGCAAAGAATTGAACGCCACGGTCACGATTCTCCCACCACAGGGCATCGGTAAAGGACAAGACAAAAGCTTTGGTCGCGCCGTAGACGGCCATATAAGGCAGCGGCTGAAAGCCTGCGGTAGACGATACATTGATAACAGCGCCAACACCCCTGTGCAGCATCCCCGGAAGGAAGAAATGAGTCATATCCACTACAGCGGCGACATTAAGTATCACTTCTTCATGCTGGCGCTTGCCGGAGACTTGCTCGAACAGACCGTGGGTGGCAAACCCCGCATTGTTGACCAACAGATCAATTACCAGATTGAGCTGCTGGCACTTCTGATACAATTCTCCGGCAGCACCTTCGATGGATAGATCCAGGGGAATAACTTGCGTCTGAACCCCATAGCTTCGGGTCAATTCGGCGGCAAGCGTATCAAGTTTGCCTTTGGATCTGGCTACAAGCACCAGATGACTTCCTTCCTTAGCCAGTTGTCTGGCGAACTGTTCTCCGATGCCCGAAGAGGCCCCGGTGATCAGTGACCACTTTCCTTTAATATTCATAAGTTTCGCTCCTCTGATTACTATGTTTTGTTGTGGTAACACTGTTTCCTATGCGAATCATCGTAACCCGAAGGATCACTTGTGTCAAATCTTTTTTTTAAACTTATGGATCAATTGACAACCCTCCTGCAAATGGTTAGAATGCCTGGTAGAACGCAGTAACTATGTTTCCGGTCAACAACATGACATCCGAATGAGGTGATATTTATCCATAACGAAGACAAGCCCTCATCATCCACAGGGCGGGTACAGAAAACATATCAGGAGGCTCGTCTGCAAAATACAGAGAATCTCCGTAAGCTTGTGGTGGATGCGGCTGCGGACATTTTGCAGGAAGAAGGGCCAGAAGCTGTCACTGTGCGTAAAGTGTCGGAAAGAATGGGCTGCTCCACCAAGATCATTTACAGTTTGTTCGTCAATAAAGAGGGGCTGGCCCAGCAACTGTATCTGGAGGGCTGTAAATTGCTGGCCCAGGGTTTTGAAGAAGTGCCGCTGTCCTCTGACCTTTTGCAGCATTTGCTGGATTTGGGCGAAGCCTTCTGGCAGTTCGGGCAGGATCATACCAGCTACTACAAGCTGATGTTTGGAGGGGCTTTTGCCGAATTCAAGCCGGATGCAGAGAGTATGCAAGGGACGATGACAGCCATGAGCCGCTTGTTGAACCTAATCAGCACCGCCCAGCAGCAAGGACAGATATCGGACCAGGAAGAGACAGGGACCCTTGTCAGCATCATATGGGCTTCGCTGCACGGCGTAATCCACCTGTATATTGGCGGGTTCCTTGGCAATGCCGAAGCGGCCCATGCCGTATACAAGCAAACCATGGTGTTGCTGTCCCAATCGCTGTTTGCAGCACAATTGGTCCAGCAGAGGAGCGAACAGGAATGATCGCATTGATCTTGGCTGCGGGGTATGCAACCCGGCTCTACCCGTTAACGAAAGATACGCCGAAGCCGCTGCTGCCGGTTCAAGGAAGCCGGACGATTCTGGATTTGCTGATGGACCGTCTGGAGGTTCTGGAGGAAATTACGGAGATTCTGATTGTGACGAATGAGCGCTTCTTCCGTGCTTTTGAACAGTGGCATCTGCAGTATAGGGGAACGAAGCCGATTCGTGTTCTGAATGACGGCACTTCTTCACCAGAAGGACGGTTAGGAGCGATTGGCGATATCCAGTTTGTGATCGACCGGGAACAATTGTCGGAGGATCTGCTAGTTCTGGCCGGTGATAATGTGCTCGGATTTGGCCTTGAGGGGTATCTGAATTACTTTCATCAGGTGGACAAAGACTGTATTCTGGTCCGGACGGTGGACGATATTCGGGAGCTTCGCAGTGTTGGCGTGGCTGAGCTGGATGCAGAGATGCGGGTCCTTTCTTTGGAAGAAAAGCCGCAATCGCCCCGGACGAACATTGGCGTATTTGCACTCTATATCTATAAGCGGTCTACGCTGCCGCTATTCTCCCGTTATCTCGCCGAAGGCGGCAACCCGGATGCGCCGAGTTATTTTCCTGCATGGCTGCACTCCCGTCAGGAGATACGGGCTTACTATACGGACGGTACGATTGACGATGTCGGCACCCCGGAAGCATATGCGGAGATGCGGGATAGGCTGGGTAACGGTGAAGCCTAGACGGCAGGTGCGCGGAGAGTAAAGGGTTGAAAATAAAGGGTCTGATGAGTCTTAATAGCAGGAACAGCGGCAGTCCAGGAGGCGAAAGATAGCTCCCAGACTGCCGCTGTTTTATTTAAATAATCTATCCGTTTAAGTAAACTGTTCAGTTGTTGAAATAGTGGCCTTCTTCAAGATCTGCGATCAGTCCGTGATGTTCTGGCCGCCAGTTCAGGTGTTCTTGGGTCAGTAGGCTCGATGTCGGGTTATCACGCCCGGCAAAAGCGCCGAGAAATCCGAAGTGTGCGTTTGCCTCCTCCGGCGGGATACTGACCACAGGCAGGTTCAGGTGGCGGCCGATGACACCGGCGATATCACGGAATGGGACCCCTTCCTCTCCGGCCCCGTGCAGGCGAGATCCTGCCGGGGCGTGTTCCAGCGCCAGCCGGAAGAGCCGCGCCGCATCCAGCCGGTGTACCGCTGGCCAGCGGTTTGTGCCGTCTCCGATGTAAGCGGACACCCCCTTGTCACGGGCAATGGCAATCAGTGCAGGGACGAAGCCCTTGTCTCCCTCTCCATGCACGGATGGTGAGAGACGGACGACTGAAGTCCGCACACCGCGCTCAGCCAGTGCCATGGCCAAGCATTCTGATCCGCCCCGGGGCAATTCGGCGCGGGCCACAGTTTCTTCTGTTCCGGTTTGTCCCGGCGGGAGCAGCATGGAGAGGATCATTGTTCCTGAGGTGATGACAAACGGCTTGCCGGAGCCCTCAAGAGCTGCTCCGATCGTCTCGACGGCACGAAGATCGGTAGCGACGGCACCGGCATAGTCCGAGAAGTCGTGCTTGTAAGCAAGATGAATAACGCCGTCTGCTGTGGCGGCGCCGCTGCGCAGACTCTCGAGGTCGTCGAGTCCGCCGTGATGCACTTCCGCGCCAGCCGCCGACAATGCAGCGGCAGCCTTGTCCGTCCGGGCAAGTCCGACGACCTGATGCCCGGCGCCGATGAGTTCAGGGATGACTGCAGAACCGATGAAACCTGTTGCTCCGGTCACAAAAACACGCATGGGGAATTCCTCCTAAATGAAAATGAATACTTGCAATTGAAATGATAAAGTATAGAGTGCACTCGATAGCAATAGGGCTAAAACCCATGCTACAATAGAAGTATGGAGAACAAATTTTCGAGCAAACAAGTTGCTGAAGAGACGGGACTAAGCATCCACACCCTGCGATATTATGAACAAATCGGATTAATTGACGGGATAGAAAGGGATGACAATGGATATCGCCTGTATTCCCAAGCCGATATGGTATGGTTCAAGGCTTTACATTACTTTCGGTCCATGGGAATGCCTGTACGGGAGATTCAGAAGTTAATGGCTGTAAAAAAGAGCGGGGTCTCAACCATAACGGCAAGACGTGAATTTATAGAAAATTATCGCGGGACAGTTATCGAGCAAAGGAAGGAACTGGATCTGAGGTTAGAAAAAGTCGATCAAAAAATCGATTTTTTCAAAAGACTAGAGTCCGCACAGCTGGAACTGGAGAGATGATGGGGACAAAGGTTACAGGTCCCTACATATGAAGTTTCAAGAAAAGCCCACCTTTGGGTTTTTCTTTTTTTGTATTTAGAAGGGGTAATACCAGCAAAAAACGACTTGGGTAAGTTCAATTTGGGTATATTGTTGTTTGTGATTTAGATAACATAAAGTTAACCTTATACATAAATAATGTTAATTTTATGTCATTCATCGCTTCAATGGCTCTGATATAATTTCTGCTAGGTAGATGAAAGTAACGACTCAACTGGAACAAAATACTGAGGCAAAACTGATTTTTAATCCATACGGGGATTAATTCAGTTAGCAAGCGAGTAAACATGCGATAACATAACTTTATAGTAGGAGTTTGAGATGTGAAAAAAACATTATTGGCTTGTATTCTGATCATGTTGATGCTAGCATCGGCTTGTGGAAATGTTGAAACGACATCAAATCCGAATACTTCTAGTGAGCCTACACCTGCATCGGATGAGTCTATTATTCCAAAAAACAAATCTGAATATTGTACTGTAGACCGTATAAGCTTGGACAGTGAAACTGGAAAATATTTCTATGGAACTTGGAAAGTTGAGAAGCTTTTAGGATTTGCAAATTCATATAATGATGCGTCTGAATATCCCACAGGGCAAAAATTTATTGGAGATGAAATTATAATCGAAAAAGACTTTTTTTCATCAAAAGGTCTTAAAAAATATAGTAAATATCAATATGAACTAAAAAATCCATTATATCAGAATATAGCGACATGCTATAACTCTACCTCTTTTTATAGACTGTATAAAATAGATATCCCAGACTTAAATATAAATGATGAGGTAAAGGCAATAGATATAAGTGACCCTTCTACAAAAATGAGCATACCTGTAGGTGTAAGCTTTTTAGCTGTTAATAACGATAGGCTTATCTTGTTATCAGAGGCAACTATTTTTGAGCTTAAAAAAATTTCTGATTAAATGAATGTGATTCTGAAAATGCCTGTGAATATATTTTTTTAAACAAGGGGCTGTCCCAAAGCCAGGTAATGGCTGCTTGGGATGGCCCCTTGTTTTTAAGTAGGATCAATGTGGGCACTTGGGTGGTCGCTCCGCGAACGGACCGTTGTTCCAATCGCTGTGTTCCAGAGATATTCTTATGTTCAAAAGATTACGCAAATGTGCAAACGATTGCCGTTACGTTCTTATCCATGAAAACTAATCATATCCATTTCATCGAAAATCACATAAAATATGTTTATTATTGGTATATTATATGGTATATTTATCCTGAACTTCATACCAAAAAATAGGAGTTGACGTAAAATGTTCAAGAAGATGAAGAAGAGTGTATCGATTTTGGTTTTGGCAGCTGTTTTTGTGCTAACGTTTGCACAATCGGTCTTTGCCAGTGACCAGCCTGTTCAACTGACTTCAGCCAATCTATATCTTTACAAGTATGGATACGTTGGATTCAGCGGCAATATCGAAGTAAGCAACCTGGGCAACCAAAAAACTGTAACTATTCACTATACTCCTGGAGACGGTCAGTGGTATGATACGAACGCCTCCTATCAAGGCCCAACGGACTCCACGCATGAAAAATGGAGTTTTATGGTTTCCACCGATAACATGAGCAATAATAATCCGCAGCTCACAAATGCCCAAACGATTCAATTTGCAATTAAGTATGAAGTCAATGGACAAACGTATTGGGACAGTAACAACGGACAAAACTATTCCGTCAGCCGTTTTAATGAAAGTTCAACCATTCTTGGTAAACCGAACGTTTTTCGCGCTTACTATGATTTATATGAGAACACCTTCTCGGGAAGTGTATATGTCAAAAATTTAGCCTACAGCAAAGAGGTTAAAATCAAATATACAACCGATAACTGGAATACAACCAGGGAAGGATACGCCAGCTACTCCATACCGGCGAACTCCGATGGCAGCGTAGAAATCTGGGACTTCAGCTTTAACAATATTGACCCAAGTGTTACGCAAATTCAGTACGCTATCTCCTACACCGCAAATGGACAAACGTATTGGGATAATAATTACGGGAACAACTATACAGTAAACCGCTATTAATACAGAAATATATCCGTGAACTTAATGCTCTTCCCCTTATTTTGGAGTAGGATCAACGTGAGCCCTTGGGTGGACGCTCCGCGAACGGACCGTTGTTCCAATCGCTGTTGTCCCCAGATTTTATTTATTCTCCTTCGCGGTGAAAATCCGGGGACAAGGGCGATCGCTACCACTTTTCCACAATCGTTCCGTCCTCTCCGCTGTTTAAGCGGAAAAAGTTTCTTCAAATCTTTCTAAAATCACGAAAAGAAACCATCCTTTGGTAAAATGGAGTTACCACACAACCACTTCAAAGGAGAGGTTTCTTTTGTACATTCAATATACCATGGACCAACTTTGCTTGCCGATCGATCTGGAAGAAGATATTCCAGAAAGTCACCTTGTTCGTGTCGTGAATGCCACCGTCAATCGACTGGACGACGCCATTTTTGACGCTGCCTATCCCGGCCGCGGCCGCGACAGCTATCACCCTAAGATGCTTACTAAAGTCATTATTTACGCCTATACTCAGCGAATCACACCAAAAAGGTAACCCTCCTAATCTTGGGGCGGTTACCCTTTTTGCTACAATTTAGAAGTTGGGGGAACATACAGTATACGTTTTGATACTAGATCACAATAATGTGCGTACTTCCGGAAATGTGGTGTATACATTAAACTGCCAGTATAAGCAAGTTAGCACGTAACCCCATTCAAAGGAGAGAATGACAATGACGAAGGAAACCATGAAAGCCGTTGGCCTGTATAAATATTTGCCCATTGAAAATCCGGAGAGTCTGATCGACGTGGAAGTGGACAAGCCGAACCCGACGGGCCGGGATCTGCTGGTGAGGGTACAAGCGGTCTCCGTGAATCCTGTGGACTATAAAGTCCGTTCACCCAAAAACCGTGAGGAGAGCGTACTGAAAGTGCTGGGCTGGGATGTTGCGGGCGTGGTTGAACAGGTTGGCCCGGAATCCACCTTGTTCCGTCCTGGCGACGAAGTGTACTATGCCGGAAGCATTATACGTCCCGGTGGGAACAGCGAGTTTCATCTGGTGGATGAACGGATTGTTGGAGCGAAGCCGTCCACACTGGACTTTGCACAGGCCGCGGCTTTGCCGTTAACCTCGATTACCGCCTGGGAAAGCTTGTACGACCGGCTGGGCGTTTCCCTGAATAAGGCTGACAATGCAGGCAAGACGCTTTTGATTATCGGAGCAGCGGGTGGCGTTGGATCGATTGCCATACAATTGGCGAAGAACTCTGGCCTGACGGTTATTGGCACCGCATCCCGGCCGGAATCCGTGAGCTGGGCGAAGGCGCTTGGAGCGGATCATATCATCAATCATTTCGAGGCGTTCGTTCCGCAATTAAAGGCTGCCGGATTTGACCAAGTGGACTATGTGCTCTGCTTGAACAGTACCGGGAAGCACTGGGCGAATATGGCAGAGGCGATCGCACCACAAGGCAAAATATGCTCGATTGTGGAGACGGAGGAATTACTGAACCTGACCTTGCTGAAGAACAAAAGCGTCACGTTCGCCTGGGAATTGATGTTCACCCGCTCCACCTACCAAACGCCGGACATGATAGAGCAGCACAAGCTGCTGAATGAAGTGGCACGCCTCGTAGACGCTGGTGTGATCCGGACGACGACGAATGAAACGCTGAGGCCCATCAATGCAGAGAATCTGCGTAAAGCGCATGCCATGCTGGAAACGGAAAGAACGGTCGGTAAAGTGGTTTTGGAAGGATTCTGATGAATTGCGATTCCTGGAGTATTGGATACAATGGTCTGTAGACTTCATTACCTAAGCGAAACGGCGGTTCGGCCCGGAATGATCCGGGAGAACCGCCGTTTTCGCTTGAACTGGCATTTACTATACTACTCTTCGGAATGCGCGGCTTCGTCCTTAACTTCCTCGCGGAAGCCCTTAATGCTTTCTTTACGGCGTTCGTTCTTGGCTTCGATCTGTTCACGTTCTTTGCTGCTGATTTCAGAAGAGAATTCGTTCAAATAGTCTTCAGCTTCATGCAGGTTCTGCATGGTGTGCTGAATGCTTTGCTGTAAATGCTCAACATTGTCTGCCCGGTTATCCGGCTTTGCCATTGGTGGATCGCCTCCTGTGATTAGCGCGCCGCAAGGACGCTAACCTGTAGGTTGAGCGTTGCCGGACGATTTTATGCATTATTTTTCCTTGTAATCCAACATTCTTATGTGTGTACCCGCTGATCCATAGTCTGCTTAATAGACATCCCGCGCATACCGCTTGGTTAACGACATTTCTTGTACATAATGATTCGCTTCATCCGCTGTCATGCCGCCGTGCTGCCGGATTACCGTCTTCAGTGCGGCATCTACTTCTTTGGCCATTTGCTGGGCATCTCCGCATACGTAGAAATGCGCGCCTTTCTGAAGCCAGGCCCAGAGTTCGGCTCCATGCTCAAGGATGCGGTGTTGTACATAGATTTTGTCCGCCTGATCACGCGAAAAGGCAGTATCCAGCCGATGTAGAAAGCCTTCCTTCCGGAGAGCTTCAAGCTCATCGCGGAAATAAAAATCACGGTCTTCCCGCTGTTCCCCGAAGATCAGCCAATTCTTGCCCTTCGCCCCGGATGCCTTCCGATCCTGAAGGAAGCCGCGGAATGGAGCGATGCCTGTACCCGGTCCGATCATAATCATCGGGGCATTGGGATTAGCCGGCGGGCGGAAATGGGCATTCTTTTGGATAAAAATGGGAATATCCGTATCCTCTGTAGCGAGGTCCGCGAGAAATGTGGAGCATACTCCCTTGCGGGCGCTGCCGTTGTTCTCGTAGCGAACGGTGGACACTGTAATATGGACCTCGTTCGGATTGGCTTTCGGGCTGGAAGAAATCGAATAGAGGCGGGGCTGTAAAGGCTTGAGCTGTTCCAAAAGCTCCTGTGCGCTGAGGGAAACCGGGAATTCCTGCAGCACATCGATCAGCTGACGGCCCCACAGCCATTGCTTGAGGTCCGCCAGGTTCTCACTGTCGAGGAGTTTACTTAACCGGGCATCCTGAGTACGGTCCCGGATGAACCGGAGCATATCCGGTGTCACCCGGGCAATCTCGAAATGACGCAGTAGTGCTTCGGTTACCGGCATTTCTTCCTGGCCTTTGACCCTTACCGGGGTAGAGGGCTCAATGCCCAGCGTATCCAGCAGATTACGGGCCAGATCCGGACAATTGGCAGGCCACACGCCCAGCGCATCGCCTGCTTCGAACTGCACTCCGGTAGGCGTGAGGTCGAAGGCGTAGTGACGGGTTTCTTTTTCAGATCCGGCTTGGTTCAGGTTCTGCTTGAATAGCAGGCGTGAAGGTACCGGGTGGTTCCGGTGATATCCGCGTGGTTCCGAACTTGGGGCAACCTGAGCGGATACGGCAAGCTGAGGGGACGAGTTATCGCTTGCTGCGGCAGGTACACCGGGCTTTGGGCTGCTTGTAAATCCGCTCAACAGTGCAGAGATATCATTCGTCCATGCATCCACCTGCTCCTGAAAGTCTGTATCGCAATGGGCACAATCAAGCAGCCGCTGTGCGCCAAGCTCCGCGAGACGGGTGTCCAGATTCCGCCCGAAGCCGCAAAAGAGATCGTAATTGGAATCCCCGAAAGCAAGCACGGCATAATGCAGATCCAGAAGCTGTGGGGCATTCTCTGCCTTGAGCGATTGGAAGAAGCTTTCTCCATTGTCCGGAGGATCGCCGGCTCCGAAGGTGCTGGCAATGAACAGGACAAACCGGTTCCCTGCCAGATCACTCACGGCATAATGATTCATATTTACGAGCCGCACATCATAACCGGCTTGCTGTAGCTTTTTGGCACAGTCAATGGCTGCACCCTCCGCATTTCCGGTCTGTGACGCCCAAAGGATGGTTACCGGAAGCTTGGTTGTTGTGGCACTGTCCGGGAATGGAGCGGTCTCTGATGGAGCTGAACCCGTGAACGGTTCAGTTCTGGAGTAAGCTTCTACTCCGGGTACCGAAGTCCGGGAGAACATACCCGCGAGCAGGCCATCCACAAAGAAGCGGGTGGGTGCTTCAAAAGGCGCGGTGGGCGGCAGAACCGGAATGCCGGATACGGACCGGCCAGCCTCGGTGCGCAGGCTAGTGATGAAGCCGGACAGATAAGCCTGTTCATGGCGATCCAGAGTCAGGGCGGCAGGGGCTTCAATCCCAAGCACGCCAGCGAGCGTGTCGAGCTGCTTCATCGTTATGGCCTCCTTCGGGCGGGCGGTCTCAGCGCCGGCTGGGGTTGAAGCCGGATTGCTGTCCATATCCGGCGTATGCAATTCCCCGGCGGGCTGGCCAGCCGCCTTGACGAGTGACACAGCGCAGAATTTCAACTCGGGCTGTAAGGACATAGGGTCAACGGCATCATTGGTAACGTCATTGACCGCCAGCTGTGATCCAAAGACATCATTCCAGTGGAAAGGGGCAAAGCAGTTCCCGGGGCGAACACGGTCTGAAAGGACCGCCGGGAGAATGGCCAGCCCCCGCCGCGAACGCAGCTCCACCGGCTCCCGGTCTTTAATTCCCAGCACCCCTGCGTCTTCCGGGTGAATTTCCACAAAGGGCCCCGGGTTCAATTTATTGAGCTTTGGAACCTTGCCTGTTTTGGTCAGCGTATGCCACTGGTGCTGCAAGCGGCCGGAATTCAGTACAAAGGAGTACTCGCTGTCCGGCATCTCTGCAGGCGGCATATACGGACGTGCCCAGAATACGGCTTTCCCGTTTTCTGTCGGGAACACGATATCCGGAGAACTGTCACTTGGACGCTCACTTCCGTCAATACCGCCCTGACGGTTCAAATACCGGATGGGATTCCGGTCGTTCGGCTGATCTGGCGCACTTGGCCACTGTACTGGTGTCTCCCGAAGCCGTGCGTAGGTCGCCCCGCGCAGGTCGTATCCTGTTTTCGGATTCCAGGCTTGCTGGATTTCTGCATAGACCTCTTCCGATGAAGAGTAGGAGAAAGCCTCCGCATAGCCCATTTCAGCGGCGACCCGGGCGATAAGGTGCCAGTCCGGCATGGCCTCTCCGGGCGGCTCGACGGCTTGCTGCATCAGGGTCAGGTTGCGCTCCGAATTAATCATCACCCCTTCACCTTCAGCCCATAAGGCTCCGGGCAGCAGGATATCCGCATACCGGTTGGTCTCGGTATCCAGGAAGCTGTCCTGGGTAATGACCAGCTCAACCGCTTCCAGGGCAGCGATGACCTTCTTGCGGTTGGGAACGGTAGCCACCGGATTGGTACAGATGATCCAGCAGGCTTTGATCTTGCCTGTGATCATGCTTTCGAACATGGAAATGGTGCCGCCGCTAACATCCGTTCGAAGAGTGGCTTGGGGGATTTCCCACAGCTTCTCTATGAAGCTGCGGTCAGCCTCAGATACCAGAGAACGCTGCCCGGGCAAACCCGGCCCCATGTAGCCCATCTCCCGACCGCCCATGGCATTGGGCTGGCCGGTGAGGGAGAAGGGGCCGCTCCCCGGACGGCAGATGGCTCCTGTAGCCAGATGCAGGTTGCAGATGGCATTCGTGTGCCAGGTGCCGTGAATGCTCTGGTTGAGACCCATAGTCCAGCAGGACATCCACTCCGGGGCCTCACCGATCCAATCAGCCGTCTGCCGGATATCCGCTTCCGGGATACCGGTAATTTCGGAGACTTTATCCGGCGGATAGTCCTCCAGGAATGCCTCCATGCTCTCAATACCCGAGGTGAACCGGGTGATAAAGGCCGGATCTGTATGTCCGTTCTTGACCAGCAGATGCAGCAGCCCGTTCAGCAGGGCGAGATCCGTTCCGGGTTTGATCTGCATGAACAGGTCTGCTTTCTCCGCAGTAGCCGTCCGCCGGGGGTCCACGACAATCAGCTTGGCTCCGCTCTTCACCCGGTCCATCATCCGCAGGAACAGAATCGGATGACAATCGGCCATATTGGCGCCTATAACGAAGAACACATCTGTTTGATCTATATCCTGATAAGAACCCGGAGGCCCATCCGCTCCCAGGGAGAGCTTGTAGCCGTTGCCGGCACCTGCCATACACAGACGTGAATTGGACTCAATATTTGGTGTGCGGATGAAGCCCTTGGCCAGCTTGTTAATCAGGTACTGGGCCTCCAGCGACATTTGGCCTGATACATAGACGGAGAGGGCGTCCGGACCATGTTCCTCCAGAATGCTGCGCAGTCGCTGCGCGGTATCGGTGATGGCTGCATTGATTTCCATTTTTACAGGTTCAGTTCCCCGGGAAGGGCGGCTGTAGGCATACTCCATCCGGCCGGATTCGGTGATCGCGGCGGCTGCCGTACTGCCTTTGGTGCACAGCCGGCCGAAGTTGGCCGGATGCTCCTTGTCCCCGGTGATTTTGACCACCCGGTTATCCGATACTTCGAGTACGATCCCGCAGCCAACCCCGCAGTATGGACAGACGCTTTTGATTAAGCCAGTTGTCATGTGAGTTCACCGCCCCGAAGTTTTCTGTACAAGCTGATTAGAAATTAACCCCTGATTCCGCCTTCGCCCAGGATTTTCTCCAGGATCTGGTGACCGCGAAAAAGATAAGGGTGGTAAGGAGGACAATGGAGCCGACCACCAGGAATCCGGTGACCTGTGATCCTGTGGACTGCTTCAGCGGGCCCAGGACATACGTCGGCAGCAAATATCCGCCAAGACCTCCGGCAGCACCGACAATTCCGGTAATGACTCCGATCTCGCTGGAGAAGCGCTGAGGGATAATCTGAAAGACTGAGCCGTTCCCCATCCCGAGGCAGGCCATCATTACGCTGGTATAGAGCAGCATCACCAGGAATGAACCGGGCATGGATGCAATAGCAAACGCACATACCGAAATGACACTGTACAAAACAAGAAGCAGGCGCATGCCGCCAATCCGGTCCGCGATCCAGCCGCCTAAAGGCCGGAAGAAGCTGCCCGCAATAACGGTAATGGTGACCAGGTATCCCACCTGAATTTTGGTCAGGCCCCCGGAGTGTACACCGTCGCCGTACACATCATAGAAGAAAATGCTCGCATAGTTGGCGAATCCGACAAACCCGCCGAAGGTAATGGCATAGAACATCGAGAACCACCAGGTATCCGCATGTCTGAAGACGCTGAGGTAGTCTTTGAGCGGTTTGGGCGCAGGGGCATTCGGGGCATCTTTAGCCAATATGGCAAAAACAATCATCACGATCGCCAGAGGAATCAGCGCAATCCCAAATACACTGTGCCAGCCGTAGGCCTGGGCGATCTGCGGCCCGAAAAAGGTAGCCAGCGCGGTTCCGCTGTTCCCTGCGCCGGCAATGCCCATCGCCAGCCCCTGATATTGCGGAGGGTACCAGCGGCTTGCAAGAGACAGCGATACGGCAAAGCTTGCACCTGCAAAACCGAGCAGGAATCCGATCATATGAATCTGCAGCAGGCTGGTTCCGCCCAGCCATCCCCACAGAAGAGGGATAACGGTGAGGAACATCCCGAGCAGACCTGCCTTTTTACTGCCGATGCGGTCAGCCAGAATGCCCATTGGAATCCGGAATATCGAGCCGCCGAGGATAGGAATGGCGACCATGGCTGCTTTTTGAGTATCCGATAATCCGAAGTCCTTGGTAATGTAGAGCGATAGAGCTCCGCACAGCACCCAGATCATAAAGCTTACGTCAAAGTACAAAAAAGCTGAGAACAAACTCGGGGCATGACCCGCCTTGCGAAAATTCTTTGCTTCCATTGCTGACATCCTCCTTTAAATGAACCCCAAGTAAGTGAATCGACAAAAAAGGGCCGACTGACAGAACCCGCAGACTCGCGGATCTTGTTAATCGGCCCCGTTGCCAATTGCAGCCACGTCATCGTGACTGACTGTATAAGTGATGTAAGAATACCGGTGCAAGCTATCCGGCCACAGCATTGTGGGCAGAAACGGCCTGCGTCCTTCGTTGACACAATGTTGTGTCGTTGAAATCTTATATTGTCAATATAATTAGCTCGATAAGAAATGTCAACAACTATAACATAAAAATTTAAAAATATTAATTTTTATGCTTATAATAGCCTAATTAATGGATTTTGTGTTATATAATCTAACATAAACTATGCAGGTCTTTGCTGCCTCTCAAGAGAGCTGCACATAAAATGAAGTAGACTCCCCGGCCACACTTTTGGCATAGATTTTCCCCTTGTGCTGATCCACAATCGACTTGGCAATGGCGAGGCCCAGGCCGTAACCGCCTTGCTTGCGCGCTCGGGAAGTATCCGTACGGTAGAAGCGGTCGAAGATGCGGGTCAGATGCTCCGCGGCAATGCCATCCCCGGTGTTCGAGACGCACAGCAGCACATCGGTATTCTGTTTTTTTAACGTGACCGCTACCGAGCCCTTGGGGTTGGTGTATTTCACGGCGTTATCGAGAAGAATCATGACCACCTGCATGAGCTGCTCGCTGTTGCCCTGTACGGTCAGGTCCGGTTCGATATCATATTCGAAAGAAATGTGCTTCTCAAAAATGACGGCCTCCATGGTCAAAATGATATTCTCTACGGCATCGCTCATATTGAACCTGCTGTGGATCATGCTTGTCCGGGTATCGTCCATTTCCGTCAGGTACAGCAAATCATTGGTCAGCCGGGTCATCCGCTCCGTCTCCGATTTGATATACTGCAGCCACTTCGCCTGATTGCCGATCGTATCGTCACTGTTCGACAGCAGCACGTCGGCATTGGTATTGATGATCGTCAGTGGTGTCTTCAGCTCATGGGAGGCATCGGCGATGAACTGCTTCTGCTTGTCAAAGGCTTCCCGGACCGGCGCAATCGAGCGGTTGGCGAAGAAGCGGCTGGTGAAGTAGAGAATGATCAGCATCAGAAGGCCGACAGCAGTGAAGGTATAGATCAGGTTGGTAAGGATTTTCTGCTGGGCAGTGATATCCAGGAAGACAATGACTTCCCCGCTGCCAACATGCTTGACCGTGAAGATCCACCGGCTGTCATCCAGGGTGAAGCGTCCAATATCCTTGCCTACGCTAAGGGCCTCCTTCAGCGCAGCCGTATAGAATTCCTCGTCCATTGTAAATTTGGATTCCTTATCGATCAGCTTCCCGGTTGAGTCGGTAGTCACCGTGAAGGAAATGGAGCGCTCTGGCGGCTGATCCCCGCCCTGCATCGGCCCGTTGTCTTTGGGCGGAATTCCGTCAGCGGAGCCTGGATGACCTGCATCGCCCGGGCCCTTCTGCTGGTAGTCAGCAATCCGGTGCAGATCCATATTAATGTCGTTTTTCACATTCAGGTACATGATCACATAGATCGTGGCGAAGGCAATCAGCATCATTACAGAGATGGTGGTCAGATTAAGAATTAAGAACCGGTTTCTGAGCTTTGTGAACATCAGCAGGTCACCTCTAATACATAGCCGACGTTTCGGATCGTGTTAATGCGTACCTCTGAGTTCAGGAAGGTCAGTTTTTTTCGCAAAAAAGAGATGTATACCTCCACATTATTATGCTCTGCCTCGGAGTCGAAGCCCCACAGCTTCTCAATGATCTGCTCCTTCGAGGTTACTGCCTGCTTCCTCAGGATCAGCAGCTCCAGCAGCTCGTTCTCCTTCAGATTCAGCTTGATCTCCTTGCCTTTTACAGAGAGCCGCAGGTTCGCCGTATTCAGCTCCATATCCCCCAGCTTCAGGGCATCATCCGGGATGACCTCGCCTTTGCGCCGCAGCGCCGCACGTATTCTGGCCATCAGCTCCTCCGACGAGAAGGGCTTGGCGATATAATCATCGGCTCCATAATCAAGCCCCGTCACCATATCGGTAATCTCACCTTTGGCGGTCAGCATGATAACAGGCGTGGATACGCCTTCGCCGCGGAGCTTCTTCAGCACAGTGATTCCATCCATTTCCGGCAACATAATATCCAGCAGCAGCAGGTCATAGATCCCGCTCTGTGCATAGTCCAGCCCCGTTCTTCCGTCATGGACCGCGTCCACGGAATAGTTCTGTTTCTTCAATATTTGAGTCAAGGCTTCCGCCAGATGCACTTCGTCTTCCACTATTAATATCCTCATGGGTATGCCCATCCTCTGCCTAGAAAGTTTGCTGATTACTTAAGCCATTATAGCAAGCTTACCTTTAACCAACCTTAACCGGATTTTCTGTGCAGGTGCGCTATAGATGAAGAATCCTGGGAGCACAGCCCATTTGTTAAGCCAATGTAAAAAGATCAAGGGGGTGTAAACTCATTTAAGATTCATTAAAGGTTCCGGGACTAAGATACATTCATAAGCAAGCGGGACACACATGGAACACACACATACAGCACATAAAAGCACTTATGAGACACTCCACTACGAAAGGATCTGAACCCTATGGCGATTGAGGTATTCAACCGATACGAGAACAAATATCTGCTCGATCATGCTGCTTATCTGAAACTCTACTATGATCTGCTGGAATATATGGAGCCGGATGCTTACAACAAGCAGCATGAATTCTACCCGATTACGAATCTTTATTATGACACCGCTCATGATTCCCTGATCCGCAGCAGCCTGGCGAAGCCGAAATACAAGGAAAAGCTCCGCATAAGAGCTTACGGCACTCCGAACCAGGACACCAAGGTGTATCTGGAAATTAAGAAAAAGGTGTTCGGCCTGGTCAATAAAAGAAGAACCTCGCTTAAGCTGCAGGAGGCTTACGATTTCGTCTCCACAGGCGTGGAGCCGGAATTCAAGGATTACATGAACAAGCAGGTGATCGGGGAGATCAAGTACATGCTAACCCGGTACGATCTGCAGCCCAAGTTGTATCTGTCCTATGACCGCAAAGCGCTTTTCTGCAAAAATAACCGTGATTTGCGGATCACCTTCGACACGAATATCAGAAGCCGGCGGTACGATGTGAAGCTGGAGCGCGGTGCCTATGGCGAACCTCTGCTGGAACCGGGGCAATGGCTGATGGAAGTGAAGGCCGAGAAGACGATTCCGGTCTGGCTGGCCAAGATGCTCTCGGAGCACCAAATGTACCGCACCAGCTTCTCCAAATACGGCAATGAATATAAAAAAATGCTCAAGAACAGCAGAATAGAAACGGAGAGTGCCCTTTATGCTTGACTCTATGTTCTCAGCCGCTACAGCGACAACAGAATTAACCTTTATCAACGCGATTCTAACCATACTTATAGCGATTGCACTCGGAGGAATAATCAGCTTCACCTATATGAAGACCAATCCGGGGGGATATTCGCAAAGCTTCACGCTCACGATGGTCCTGCTGCCGGTGATTGTGGCGATCATTATTCTGCTGATTGGCAGCAACGTAGCCCGCGCCTTCAGCCTTGCCGGTGCCTTCTCGATTATCCGCTTCCGCAGCGCGCCTGGCGATCCGAAGGACATCACATTTGTTCTGTTCACCATGGCTTCGGGCCTGGCTTGCGGGGTGGGTTCCTTCGGCTACGCGATACTGTTCACCCTCATTCTCTGCGTGCTGATGTTCATCCTGAACCGCACCGGCTTCGGTGTAAGAAAGTCGCAGCAGAAAACGCTGAAGGTAACCATTCCCGAGGATTTGGGGTATGAAGAGGCATTTGCTGAAGTGTTCGAGAAATTCAATGTCCGCTTTGAGCTGAAAAAGATTAGAACCACCGAGCTAGGCAGCTTATACGAGCTGGTCTACGACGTTACGATTGATGAGTACACGAGCCAGAAGGAACTCCTGGATGCGGTCCGCACCCGGAACGGCAATCTTGATCTGTCGCTGACCATGAGTCCAACCCCCGCGGAGTACTAAAATCGAAGGGAACGATGATATATGAAGAATTTCATTACAGGAAGCAAGATAGGGATGGTGCTGCTGAGCGCGGCACTCATGACGGCGTGCAGCACAACTTCCGGAGCGAATACCAATACCACGAACCGTGCGGCAACAGGTACAGCCGTTACAACCCGTGCACAGAGCGGAACCACTGCTGCTGTAGCTCTGGCAAACGTCAAGACGACTGACCTGGTAGCGTATGACGAAGACGATACCACTACAGACTGGACGGCAGATGCTTCAACCGATATTACCCTCGCAGGGACGACAGCGAAGATCGAAGGTGCTGGTGCTACAGCCAAGGATGGATCGGTAACGATCACCGAAGCGGGAACCTATATCCTCACCGGGTCACTAAGTGACGGGCAGATTATTGTGGATGAGCAGGCCAAAGGAACCGTTCGGCTGGTGCTGAACGGTGTGAACCTGAAGGATAGCGACAGTGCTCCTGTCTACATTAAGGAAGCGGGCAAGGTTGTGATTACTCTGCAGGAAGGTACGGAGAACAACGTCTCAGACGGGACAACCTATGTGTTCGCCGATAGTACCACGGATGAACCCGGTGCAGCTATCTTCAGCAAAGCTGATCTGACGATTAACGGAACCGGCAAGCTGACGGTTACCGGAAGTTACAAGGACGGTATTTCCAGCAAGGACGACCTGAAAATTGTGGGCGGCACCCTGAATATTACGGCAGCAGATGACGGAATCGTGGGCAAGGATCTGGTAGCGGTGATGGATGGAAATATTACTATCAAGGCAGAAGGCGACGGTATCAAGTCCACCAATGACGAGGATACAGCCAAAGGCTTCGTGGCGATTGCAGCCGGGACATTCGATATTACGGCTGGTAACGACGGCATTCAGTCGGAGACGGCAGAAGTGATTGACGGCGGAACATTTAACATCGTGACGAATGGCGGCTATGAGAACGCAGAGGCGAAGACGGGTGAACAAGGTCCTGGCGGTATGGGCATGGGCGGCGGTAAGGGCGGCTTCGGCGATCAGGGTGCAGTAGACGGAACCTCAGCAGCTACATCCGATGATACTCCGGCGAAAACTACGGCTGCAGCTGCGACGGATACAGCAACGGTGACTACAGCATCAGTGACTACAGCAGTGGCAACCACCACAACGGCTGAAACGGAATCTACGAGCGCCAAAGGATTGAAATCCGGCGGAGACCTTACTGTGAATGGCGGCAGCTTCACACTGAACTCTGCAGATGATGCTCTGCACAGCAACGGCAATGTCTCCGTTACGGACGGCGAATTCAAGATAACTGCGGGAGATGACGGCATCCATGCAGACAGCCTGACCTCCTTGTCCGGCGGCACCATCGATATTACCAAGAGTTATGAAGGTATTGAAGGCAGCAATATCACGATTGCCGGCGGACAAATCCACGTAGTCGCTTCCGATGACGGTGTGAACGTTTCTGGCGGGAATGACGCGAATACTGCACAGGGAACAGCGCAGCAGGATCAGTTCACCAGCTCCGGCAGCAACATGCTTACGATCAGCGGGGGAACGATAACCGTTGATTCCACCGGTGACGGCCTGGATTCCAACGGGTCATTCACTATGACAGGCGGCACCGCCATTGTTAATGGTCCTACCAATGACGGCAACGGTCCGCTGGATTATGACGGCACCTTCGATATGACCGGCGGCTTCCTGGTCGCTGCAGGCAGCGCCGGCATGGCCCAGGCACCAAGCGAGGATTCCAGCCAGTACTCGGTCAGCATGAGCTTCACGGCAGATCAGCAGGCGGGCACTTTGGTTCATCTGGATGACAGCGACGGCAACACCATCCTGACCTTCGCGCCCTCCAAGAATTTCCGTTCAGTCGTTGTTAGCTCCCCTGATCTGAAGAAGGGCGGATCCTATACCCTCTCAACAGGCGGCACCTCGACAGGCACCGCAGTGGACGGATTGTACACAGACGGCGAGTACAGCGGAGGCACTCAGGTCGTGGCGTTCGAAATCTCCAGCAGCGTAACCTGGCTTAACGAATCAGGTGTCACAACGGCTAACACCGGCCGTGGCCCTGGTGGTGGTGGCTTTGGTGGCGGCGGAGGCACCAGACCGGATCGCGGCGGCGCTGGCGGTACACCACCTCAAGGCGGAACAGGCGGCACCCCGCCTGACGCTGCAAGTGAAACTACAAATTAAAAAGCAGCTAACACCAATAAGCGGCCCATCTCCAGGTTAAAGGAGGTGAGCCGCTTTCTTTGCTGCTCAACTGAGCAATGTACAGCTACTTGAAAGCGCGGGGGCTGAGGATATTCCCTTACGTAGTCTGACTAACCATAGTTAGGGCATTGAATAAATGGAAAATAAATCCGATATATATGATGTATTTATTCATTATCACTTTAGTGGTTTCATTAACGCAGTAGAAAAGTACATAAAGATTTATCGTTTGACTGCAGGATATCGTATCGTGAGCTTATCGGAGCTGAAGTCGGAGGGAATAGATGTCATCAAATAAACTGGTATTTAAAGAGGATGAAGTCGAGCGCCTGCGAACAAAAATAGGACAGGTGAGCCAGGACACCAATCAACTGTACTTGCAGTTGAAAGGCCAGGCAAACAGTTGGGGGGGTATCCCGCTCGGCCAAAACTTGCTGCAGGCGCAAGTACTAATCAATGAATTGACGGTGGATGCGGAGAAGCTGGAAGACATCCTTAGGGCTGCTATCAAGGGAGTTCAGGACGTTCAAAACGAGAATAAACGGCAGATGAGCCAGCTTGAACAGCAGTTCAGTCTGTTAGGAGGAATGTTCGGCAGATTTGGGGGAGGGAGCGAGACAGGAAGAATCCAGATTCCCTCTTTTGCCCGGCAGGCCGTTACGAAGCTGATCTCTACAGTTTCCACTTTAATGGGACGGGATGGACTGCACAGCGATCCTACGGTGCAGAAGCTGCAAAATATCATCCAAAAGTTTAGCTTCGGGACCACAGAGAGCATTGCGGCGCAAAGCAAGCTGAAAGATATCTACGAAGCGCGTGATGTAATTGCCAAGGCGCAGACGGCCTATGAGGTATACCAGGCATTTGGAAATAATGCTCAAATGAACGCGGTGCACAAGCTGGCAGAAGACGCACGCAAGAGGCTGGAATCCCTGGGTGTAGACGAAGTCCAGTACCGTGCGGAGAAGGATCTAAGCGCGGATTTCAAGCAGCCCGCGGTTAAAGCGTGTGACTATGATCCGTCGATTACGACTAGCAGCGTACCGTTAGATCAGGATGAAGCGTATCTTTTGCTGCTGCGAATGGCGATGGAACCCGGGGACAAAGGGGAGTGGGCCAAGAACCAGTTGGAAATCATTCATCGCGGAGGGCAGGGAATACTCTTAGCGAATCCAAACTCGGAAGCTTGGCGGGGAATCGTGAATCAGGCGATGGTACAGAATATCAAAGACGGCCCCCCAGTGGAGGAGGTCAGAGGAGACCAGGCGGATTGGCGAAGCCGGCCGGCCAAGAAGGACTTTATTGACAAATATTTGGTAGACCCTCTTGATGAACTGATTACAGGTGAGAAGCCAGGAATCAAGACACAGGGACAGCAGGCGATGGAAGCCCAGTTTTTTGCAATGCAAATGGAGCAGCAGTCGGTACTAAGTGAGTTCACAAGCGATTTCCAGGCCACATTGCGTGGCGCGGCGAGTGCAGACCGGATCACTGAAGTCTTGGGAATAGGTACCGTCAATCTGAAGAGTGGATCCAATAAGAATGGACAAATTCAGTCTCCTAGTGGAATGGGAGGAAGCGGATTTGGTAAAATAAAAGAGTTGGACGGAGTAGAGGTAGGTGAAATGAAGCCTTTACCTAATCACAGTGAGCTGGAGAGCGTGGATGATTTTAATCCTACGTTTAAAGGGATTGAGGGGATGGGTAATAAGGTTTCTAAAGTTGGAAATTTCCAAAATAGAATAAATGATATCAGAAATAAGATGCCGAATGCCAGTTTACAGAAACAAGGTAATATGGCCACTGCTGACGTGAAAATACCTGGAATAAAGACGGAGTTTAGTGCACATAGCAGAGTTAACAAGTCTGGTGACAAAGGCTCAGATGTAGCTGATTTTTCTTACCAGAAGTCAGCAGAAGTAAGAATGTTTGGGACTTACGTAAAAGATGGAAAGCCCGGAGCAGAGTTCGATAGGTTTCATGATACGGAGGCTAAAATTTTAGAGGATATTGCTTCTCAAATAAAAAATCCAAGTATTAGAGGGAAAATAGACCTATATACCGAACTCCCGGCTTGTCAAAGTTGTTCGAATGTTATCCTTGAGTTTAGAAGAATGTTTCCGAATATCGAACTAAATATCTTTACAAAATAATCAGGGGGGAAAAGTATGATACTTACATATCCAGAGCTTAAAGACGACGTTATGGACTGTTTTATGATGTTTCATGAAGATATGAATTACCCAGTCAAAGATAGTTTATATGCGATATTGGGTGAAAGTGAACATCGTCCAGAATTTACACAAGCAAACGAGTGTTGTATTTATGTTAATTATGCCCTTATTATGATTGACAAGAATGAGAATATTGATTTTATGCAACAACGTCTAAATGAATTGCTTGAAGAAGAACATATGCAAATCTATAAAGAGGAATTACAAGATGATTTCGATGAATTCAATGCTGATGTACTTAATTTAAAAGTGAGGCTGTCCCAGAAGTAATATTGGAATACCCTCATGTCTATTCACGCTCCATCTTGGTGGCTTATGAATAGCCCCACTCAGTGCCGAATGAATCGGGCGGTACAACTCAATTAGACTTAACCCTCATCAGCCCCGTATTAAGATTTCGTCACTTCATGGCCGGAGTAGAGATAGGTGAAATGAAGCCTTTACCTAATCACAGTGAGCTGGTGAGCGTGGATGATTTTAAACCTACTGAGGGGACGGGTAAACTTAGAGACTTATCCGGTATCCTAGACCGTGTTAATGAGCTACGGTCACAGTTGCCAAGTAAATCGGAAAATAAGGGAATTTTGGTTAAGCTGAAGTAGATGTTCAAGGTGATAATAAAAAGGAGTTTTTCGCTCATAGTTCTGCAAATGAAGCATCAGATAAGGGGGCGATACCGGAGAATATCCTTGTAACCTCAAGGTGAGCCAATATTTAACGCTAAAAAGGTTGACCTCAATAATGCAAGAATTGACACACCTGAAGCATACTTAAGAGACTACGACACAGAGTATGAAATTTTGAATGATATTGCATTTCAACTTGGAGATAACAAAAATGCTAAAGGGACAATAAACTTGTTTACAGAGCGTCTTACTTGCCAAAGTTGTTCTGATGTAATCATGAGTTTTAGAAGGGAGTACCCAAACATCACAGTAAACATACTTGCAAATAATGATAAAAATGCAAAGTGAAATGGTGGTGTGGGCGTGAAGGAATGGGAATATAACGAATTAACTGAATATATTGCCGAGGTCTTTAATAATTCAATTAGCGATGGTCTAAATGCTTTACACGCAGGAGGACGATGTTTGTATGAGTTTACTAACGTGATTGAGGAGGGTGACACCGAGAAGATGATATTTTATATTAGTGTAGCTAATCTACAAATTAATAGTGGGATTCTTTCTTCTCGAATCTATGAAGTAGTTGATAATATCATTAAGTCTTTTGATTTCGATACCATTGTTGATGAGCTAGGAATTACCGATGCTAAGGATTTAATTCTTCGTATCGAATCACTTAAAACAAAGATGCAAAGTGTTGAGGTTATTGGTTGAAAAATATCTGTCCAAGGTCGTGGGGGCTACCCAGTCCCAAATGAACCCATCATTCAACCAATAACACGTATAACCCATGTAATACCCGTATAAAGTTTTCTTCAATACGATGTACGCACTTCAAAGCTTGAATTTTATACCCTAATTAACGCTACTGCTTTACATAGAACAGGTCGATTATGGTCAGATACCACCATGATTGACCTGTTTTTTGTTATCGTTGTTTTCTTGCGGGTTTTTCAAATTTACTCGTAACTGTGTTAACGATGGTATCTTTTGCTGCTGCGAATGGCAATGGAACCAAGGGACAAAGGGGAGTGGGCCAAGAATCAGTTGGAAATCATTCATCGCGGAGGGCAGGGAATACTCTTAGCGAATCCGAACTCGGAAGCATGGCGGGAAATCGTGAATCAGGCGATGGTACAGGATATCAAAAACGGTCCCCCGGTGGAGGAGGTCAGAGGAGATCAGGGGGATTAGCGAAGCCGGCCGGCCAAGAAAGATTTTATCGATAAGTATTTGGTGGACCCTCTTGATGAACTACTTACAGGTGAGAAGCCAGGAATCAAGACACAGGGACAGCAAGTGATGGAAGCCCAGTTTCTTGCAATGTAAATGGAGCAGCAGTCGGTACTAAGTGAGTTCACAAGCGATTTCCAAGCTACATTGCGTGGCGCGGCGAGTGCAAACCGGATCACAGAAGTCTTGGGAATAGGTACCGTCAATCTGAAGAGTGGAACCAATAAGAATGGACAAATTGAATCCTCTAGTGGAATGGGGGGAAGCGGATTTGGTAAAATAATAGAGTTGGACGGAGTAGAGGTAGGTGAAATGAAGCCTTTACTAAATCACAGCGAGCTGGAGAGCGTGGATGATTTTAATCCTACGTTTAAAGGGATTGAGGGGATAGGAGAAGGTAGATTACCTGATCACATGTTAGGAAAGAATGATGCTGATCCGTTTAGGGATATTTATGGACCAGGGCGTCTCTGTCACCCCGAAGAATGGAATAATATTATTAAGCAAGCACAGGAAGCAGGAGTTGAAGTAAGAATCCTAGATCGTGATATTATGGCATATGCGCCAAGAGGAAATGTACCAGGGCAATTAAATATATTTGAAGATGCTTCAATAAGTGCTCTAAGACATGAATATCAACATTTCCTAGACGATATGGCAAAAGGCTACCCCAAATTGGATGTGACTTATGAGTTCAAAAATAGAATTATAATGGAACATAGTGAGTGTATTGTGTGAATATAAAATAGCAAATGACAACGAGATTCATGGCTTTACCGAATTGGAAGTGGGGAGGTGCGAACAGTCGATAGGTTTTGTTTTACCGTTCCAGTATCGAGAATTTCTTTTAACGATTGGTCACGATGCAGGTTTGCTCTTCCAAGGAACGGATATATTATTTCGAAATGTAGAAAATCTCTTGGAACTTAGAAAAGAAGCTGAAGATCTATTGAAAGAAAATGAAGAAACTTTTAGCTTACCATCTGATGCTTTTGTCTTCTCAATGCATCAAGGGTATGAATTTAACTACTTTGTTATATCGGAAGGTAATGATCCTCCAGTTTATCAATATGTTGAGGGAAATGGTAATTCTTAATTATTTTGGGGTAGTTTCAGTCTATTTCTTAGAAAATCAATAAATTCATGTGCTCAAGCTATTAAGGATGGGGTTATTCCCTTGCAATGGTGGGGTGGGTACCTTGATGAAAATGGAAAAGTGATGAATTTCTTTCCGACCATATCAGAATAATTTTTAGGAGGATAATTTGATGAGTGTCAAACTAACAGAGAAAGAATTATTGGATATGTATTATCGACACCTTGAAGGGAAATATTTCTTAGATGCACTTAAAAACTATTGCAATGGAAATGGGTTTGGTGGTAGTGAGAGTGTTTGGTGTGTTTTTGCTGGTGAGTTAGATGAGTGGGAAGAAGGTTATTTCGGAGATGCGGGAGTTTGTTATTTTTTTGACTACCCTGCGGTAGAGGAAGATCAGACACTTGTATTGGACTACCTAACTTTCTATCAGTATCTAAATGAAGCAAGTAAAGACTATTTAATACGGAATCCAATAGTTACCGATGAGGTTGAAGCACGATTAATGGAAATCAAACAAAAGTTCAATATTGCATAAGTTGGCGAGAACATTTCTAACCCATATCAACCCATTAATGTACCCATGCAAAGATTATGTAATTTTCAATTTTCTTGAAACTACAGGTTGTGTAAAGCAAAAAGCGGCACTTCTCCAAGTTAAGAGAGATGCCGCTTTTGCTTACATAAAATCAAAAAAGTACCGGATCACATGGAAGAACACCGGTGAGGTGTAGGCCAGGCTGTCGACGCGGCTCAGGTAGCTTGTCTGCAGGGCAGCGAATTTGTCATCATCGCCGATGAGCAAATCGCGCTTCAGCACAGACACCGTTAAGCTGCCGAAGAATCCGGCCAGACTGATCAGCACGCCGGAGAACAGACCGAAGATCGGGGTCAGCGGCGTGAAGTAAGGGTAGATCAGGTACGATACCCCAGTAGTTGCCACAAATGCACAGGCGAAGCCCTCCCAGGTCAGATTCGGGTTGGCGGTCGGAACGACCTTGCGTTTGCCGAAATAGATTGAAGCCAGATAATGTACGGCATCATTCAGCTGCGTGAGCACTACCAGGAACAGCACCAGCCCCGCGCCATACTCCGGTGTGGCAAATTGGAAGTAGGCCAGGTGGCTGAGGCCGAACACCATGAGCATCAGCCCCCACTGGGTGGCGCTTACGCTGCGCAGGAATCCGAGCGTGCCTTTGTTGATGAGCCGGGGCAGTGGCAGGAGCAGGAAGACATATACCGGGATGAAGACGATGAACATGCCATACCACTCTATGTAGATCCAGTAGAACTGCAGCGGAATGGACAGGTAGGCCCACAGGAACAGCCGTCGGTCCGCTTTTCGGGTACGGATCATGGAAAAATATTCTTTCAGTGCGAAGAAGGATAGTGCCATCAGGGATAGCAGGGACACGACCGGATTAATCAATGTGGCCAGACAGAAGATAAAGAGCATGCCCCACCAGGTCTTGATCCGGAAGCCAATTCCCGTGTAATCTTTATCCTTCTGGAGTCTGCTTACCAGGATGTAGAGCAAATGAATGGCGGATAAAGCGGTGAAGATAAGCACGAATGTAACGAGTGAACTGTTCAAGCCATCACCAACTTGTCGCAGGATAGGATTCCAACAAAGGAATCATATGTTAATATATTAAAAAGTACAAGTTGCATGTGAGATTTTGACACTTCGATAAGGGGACTTTCTGTATATGGAAGCTGATCATTCGGTCTATATCCTGCTCACGAATACGGGAACACTATTCACAAAGCTAATTCAAGGCTATACCAAAGCGCCTTACAACCACGCCTCCATCTCGTTTGACCGTGAGCTTACAGAGCTCTACAGCTTCGGCCGGAAGAATCCGAGTAATCCCCTGAATGGCGGCTTTGTACATGAAGATCTGCGGACAGGCACCTTCAGCAAATATCCGAATACCACCTGTGTGATCTACGAGCTGCATGTTTCAGAACGTGAGGTCGAGAAAATGCGCCGGGTCCTGCACATCTTCATCCGCAGCCGCCAAAAGTACCTCTACAACATGCTGGGCGTCATTGGCATTGCCCTCAAGGAACCCGTTGAGTTCAGCAACTCCTACTTCTGCTCGCAGTTTGTTGCGGAAATTCTGGACCGGTCCGGCATCAAGCTGTGGAACAAGCTGCCTGCGCTCGTTACGCCGGATGATTTCCGGCAGAGTGACCGGCTGGAGCTGATCTATCAAGGGAAGCTGAGGGAGTACGTGCCGGAGAAGGGCAAGTGAGGTCTACAGCCTGTTTTTCTCCATCCATGAAGTAGCCCAATCGACCAGAGGACGTTGTTCCAGAAACCGGATATCGGCCTGCCCGACTTTATATACCGGAACATTCATTTCTTGGTCATACGCTTCTCCTAGTCGGATAAAATCCTCATCTTCAACAGCCTGGGTTTCGTAAGTCACCCACTTGCGCTTGCCTTCCACCAGGATGGCACTGCTTTCAAGAACCCTTTTCTTAGCGGGGAAGTCTGCTCGGGTTTCTGCCAGATGCAAAGATGTGCTTTTATCATAGCCGACGCCTGCCAAGAGTACATAACCATGTAACTGATACAGCTTATCCAGCGGTGAGCCTGAGCCGAAAATATTGCTTATGTCATGGCCTTGCGTAAGATATTCAGCATGCTTGCCAACTGCAGCGACGGATCGGGCCGGATGATCGGACCGCGCAGCCCCTGGCCATTTACGGAACATTTCGGCTACAGCACCCATCCCTATGGCCGGCGTGATTTCTTTATTATAGGCTGGCCAGTGTTCCCGGATTAGGGGCCATCCTTCGGTGGGCGCGTCCCAGTGGACGCCTGTGGATGGATCGAGATTCTTCCAGGTCTGGGAAGGCATCATCAGAGTGCCTTCTTCACCCACAATTTCAAGGAGTGAACGGATGAAGGTTTCGGGTCCTCCTACAACATAGCCCAGTTGGCTTAAGGAAGCGTGTACGAGGATATGTTGTCCTTTGGTGAGTCCACAGTTTGTGAATTGGGAGACTAAGTCCTCTTTCGTTAAAATCATGCGGTTCTCCTTGCCAGTTGTCACGTGAATCTCCGCCTTTCATTAAGGTCAGACAACCCCGCTGCAAAAGCAGCGGGGTTGTCTCTGGTGTAGCCAGGGAAGCAGTGCCCTTTGGATATATATTCCATACTATACCAGCGAGTGTCATTTGCAGCAATAGCGGATCAGCCCATTTTATGCATTGACCTGTAAACGGATACAGATTAAAATTATGGTGAATTTATAACAATGTAATAACAAAAAAATAACAAATAAATAAAAGGAGAGATACACTACAATGGCAATGTTAAAGCATTATACCCCCTGCAATCCAAACGCCTCGGAAGAGGTCCGGACCGTCTTGAAGTATCTCAGCGATATTTCCGGTAAGGGAATTCTTACAGGCCAGCATACCCAGACCACTGTGCAAAAGGAGCTGCGTTATATCGAAGAGGTGACCGGCAAGCTGCCTGCTCTTTGCGGATTTGAGCTGCTGGCGTATTCGCCTAATATAAATGTCGAGAAGACCACCCCGGAATGCATGCTGGAAGTGGAAGAGAACAAGAATACACTGGATAATGCATGGGATTGGGCACTGGGCCGCAGAGGATTAGTTACATTTACGTGGCACTGGTTTTCACCTTTTGGCAGCTGGGCTAAGGGTTTTTATGCGGAGAATACCACCTTTGACGCCTCCAAGGCTGTCATAGAAGGAACGGAAGAATACGAAGCGCTGCTGTCGGACATGGATGTGATGGCGGGGATTTTGAAAGAATTTTGTGACAAGCAGATCCCTATCCTGTGGCGTCCATTCCATGAATCCGAGGGTACGTGGTTCTGGTGGGGAGCCAAGGGACCTGAGGTTGCAGCGAAGCTGTACCGGATTATGTACGACAGATACACCCATCATCACCAACTGAATAATCTGATCTGGGTGTGGAACTCGCCGCTCGTGGAGGGCTATCCGGGTGATGATGTAGCCGACGTGATCTCCAGAGACCTGTACCCGCCGAAGCATGCCCACACGGATCTGCGTCCGGAATATGAGGAACTAATCCAGATCACACCGTCCCCCAAAATCACGGCACTTGGAGAAATAGGCGTGATTCCGAGTATGTCCCAGTTGTCCGAAACAAGAATTCCGTGGACATGGTATATGACCTGGTCTAATGAATACGGTGCATCTGAGGAATGGAATACACAAGAGGAGCTGCGCCGGGCGTATCACCATGAATACGCGATCACCCTGGACAAGTTGCCTAAGCTGTATTAAGGGAACGGTAATGGAGAAGGGCTGGCCGTGAGGCCGGCTGAGCCCAAATCATGCGGCATGGTCAGAGCCCGGTGGTGGCCGTGTTTACCCCTCCTCCGGCACCACTACCTGAATATGGCGGGGGAGTACGCTCAGCCGGATCGGCAGAGCCGGGCCTTCTTCGCCGTCCACGTTGGTCCTCATGACATTTGCCGAGCTTACGGTTACTTCTCTTGCAGTGAAATAATCCACGTCCTTGTGGTTCTTGAGCGTGCCGAGCAATAAAGAGATACTGACCGTAAGCGTGTTGAGGAAATTCAGATCCTTAATGATGTAGCAGTGGAGCAGTCCGTCATCAACAGCGGCATCCGGGGCCAGTTTTTCGAAACCTCCTACGGAATTGGTCAGTGCAGCAAGGAACAGCGGAGTCTCACCTACCCAGGTCTTGCCATCATGCTGTATGGTGAGCGGATGGGCGGCGTTGCCTGCCAGCTCTTTGATGCCCTCTTTGAAATAGGCCAGAGCGCCGAATCTGGATTTGTCATGCGAAGATACGGAGGACAGGGATTCGGCCAGCGGTCCGGCAGCGACCACGTTGACGAACAACTGGCCGTTTAGCCTGCCTGCGTCTACCCGTTGCACCCGGGAGGAGGCCAGTGTATGAATGGCTTCTTCCGGAGTCAGCGGAATCTGCAGCGCGCGGGCAAAGTCATTCACCGTCCCAAGGGGGATAACCCCCAGCTTCGGCTGGTGTGACTGGCCAAACAGGCCGTTGATCGTTTCATGAAGCGTTCCATCCCCTCCGATAGACACCACCAGATCGGCTTTAGCTTCACAAGCAGCAATGCAATATTCGGTGGCATCCCCTTCTTTTTGCGTCTCCTTGACCGTAACCTCATAACCCCGGCTCACCAGCAGTTCCTCGGTACTACTGACATAATCCGGTGCTTCCTCCTTGCCGGATGAGGGGTTCACAATAATCATAGCCTGCGTCATACACGACTTCCTCTCTGTTTGCAGTTATGTGTTGTACTTACATTACCCCCAAAAGAAGCCATTGAATGATAGCTAGAGTAGTATCAGTGTGCGATATGGACAATCCGGTTGCGTCCTTTATTTTTGGCCTGGTACAGCGCTTGGTCTACTTCTTCGAACAGGTTGTTGCCCAGAGAGAAGCTGCTGATGCTCAGAAGTCCCATGCTAACAGTAACTGACACGGGCTCGGCAACGTTTTCGATTCTAATCTGATTCAATTCAACCCGTGCTTTGACACGCTCGGCGATACGCTGGGCTTCAGAATGAGCGATATCCGGCAAATACACCATAAATTCTTCCCCGCCATAACGAGCTAAAACGTCGGATGGGCGAATTTCCTCTTTCAGCGCCTCCACCGTATGGCAGAGGACTTCGTCGCCGGCTAGATGTCCGTAAGTGTCATTCACTGACTTGAAGAAATCGATATCCAGCAAAATAAGTGCGAAGGGAATATGCTCTTTCCTGTTTCGGCCCATTTCATCCTCCAGATGCTGCGTCAGATAATGGCGGTTATAACAGCCGGTGAGGCTGTCTGTAAGGGCCATTTGCTGCAGCTGCCGGTTCTTCTCGAACAGCTCCTGTTGGACCTCAATCAATGAATGGTTGCGTTCCTGCAGGGCCATGTTCTGGTGATTGGTCTCATGAATCAGCTGCTGCAGCTCGGTCATGTCCTGAAACGTGACGATCCGGCCCACCCGTGACTCGCTGATCATAATGGGTGCAGCCTGAACATTCAGATGACGCTGGATACCCGAATGGAAAATCTCAATTTCGATACGCTCCAGCGGATGTTCGCAATAGGTCTGAATGAACGTTTCGATGGCTGGCGACAGATCGGAAAAAATAATATGGATGCTGAACCGTTCGCCCCGCTGCAGATGCATATAAGGATGCAGGGAACGGTTAATCTCAACCACGTTGTCATATTCATCAAGCACCAGAATCCCATGTCCAATCGTGTCCATTACATCCTGATGGGCTATGGTTACGATATCAAATACTTTGTCCCGGTTGATGGAAATGACAAAAAAAGTAGCGGACAATAATATTCCCAGTGAGGTCATTCCCGGGATGACCGGCAGGTACGGGTCCAGAACTACATTAAGCAGGATATCCAGCAGAATAAATAAGGTTATAGATAGAAGGCCTTTGAGTACCAGCATCACTTGTTTTCGTACGCGTGGGGCCATGTCTTGGACAAGCGCGGCAGAGATCACATACAGTGAAGCAGTCACCTGGATGAAGACCACAGCGATGAAGAGCCAAAAAAGGGGTCCATAGGTTCTCTGAATATAGCCGCCATTTACCGGCTGCACAAACCAGCTGTGGGGATTAAAGATGATGCCGGCTGTGGTCAATATCACCGGAATCGACAGCAGCAGTATGATTTTGCGGTGCAGAAGCCGGGCTTGTCCGGTCAGCAGAATAGTGAAAAAGATCCAGCCTGTGCTCAGCAGCGCCGAATCCACAAATGCAGCCTTGACATAAAATAATTGATAGGTAGACTGATCCGTTGTTTTAATGGCAAACTGGCAAAAGGGCCATATCATCATCGTGAAGTGGAAGGCTAAATAAACTTTATGCAGCTTCGTGATGTTAACAGTAACGAAAATATAGACGAATAGTGCAAACAGTATGAAGAATAAAATGAGATCAATCCATATCACGAAACCCAATAAATTACACCTTCCTGCTATTATTAGTCATTATGAATGTTTTTTGGGTCTAAAGTCTTGCATCTTGCCTCTAATATATAATCAGCATGCTAAGAATACAACCACCTTGGAAGTGTCATAGGCTGAAAATGAAGGAGATTGGGGAAGTCAGAAGTGCAGCCAGGAAAAAAATAGCCAATATAAGACTCTCGAAAACAAGGGGGGTTTTTGTGCTGAAGTTTGTCATTGGTTTGTCATTGAGATGCGTTATTATTCTATTAAATTTAATTATTGCAAACTTGAAAGGGTGAGGCCGACAATATGAAAAGAACTACAGTATTGAGACTATTTCTGGTTTCAGCCTTGACACTCGCTGTATTGAGCGGCTGTGTATTAAAAACAAGCTCGGTATATGTGAACTTCCCGGTTGATAAGCCGGATAGCTCAGAGCATTTGTTCTTCAGGTATGCAGATGGAAGCGTAGTCCAAGTTCCGGATGCCGGTGCGGCTTCTTCGGTAACGGCTCCTACGGATCCCGCAAAGACCATTGTGGGCGGGTATGTGAATGACAATACTATCAGCTGGGTTCCCAGTTATTCGTACAATGGCGGCTCTTATGTAACTGTGAGCAACATTAAGGCACATAAGCCTGATTATGCTGCAGATCATGTGGTGCTTGCTAAGCAGCCGGAGGCGAGTTTAGCTTATCCCGGATATATTAGTGTAACTTTTGCCGTGTACGGAGCAGATAACCAGCTGGTGAGCGGCCAGGCTGAAGTCTTTGCACATGCTGCTGATCCCAATACCGTGTTCTATAACACGGACCCTATTGATAATAATTTCAGGACCATTGAGGCTCTTGAAGGATTCTCTTCGTATACAGACCAAGGTTTAGTCACCTTTCTGATTAAGTCTCCCACTGTGCAGTTTTCATCGCCCATTTCGTTATATTCGGGTCCCAAATTAATTGCGGATAATATCTTTCACCTCACCACCGGAATCACAGTAAACGGAGCCGGAGGCGTAAGCTCTCTGAATACTGGTGATACCCTGGTGATGAATGCCGGGATAACACCGGTAGACGCAGCCAATCAAAGTGTAGTCTGGTCCGTAGTTTACGGAACCGGTTCAGCAACGATTGATGCGGTAAGCGGAGTGCTCACGGCAGGTGATCCGGGTACTGTAACCGTAAAAGCGGAAGCCACTGACGGAAGCTTAGTAACCGGCAGTACAGAATTAACTATAACGGCTGCTCCGACACCAACTGAAGCGCCGGTACCGACACCGACACCGACGCCGACTGAAGCACCAACACCGGCACCCATTGAGACACCTGCCAAGATCCCGGTTGCTTCCATTTCGATCGGTGGAGATTCTTTGGTGAAGTCGGGTGATTCTATTCAACTGGATATGGTTGTTGCTCCTGTAGAAGCAACTGATCGGACTGCTGTCTGGTCTGTTGTGTATGGAACGGGAACAGGTACGATTAGTGAAAACGGACTGTTAACGGGGACTTCCCCAGGTACCCTTATTGTAAAAGCTACCGCTAATGACGGTTCCGGGGTATACGGGGAAAAAGAGGTTACGGTCATAGCATCCAGTGAGAGCAGCCTGCCAACAGCAACTGCTGGACCGACTATAGTACCAACCACAGCGCCGGCGCCAACGGAGCCAACACAAGCAGCAGTTCCAGCTTCAACACTGGCACCAACGTCTACACCAGCACCAACGTCTACACCAGCACCAGCACCAACACCGACACCAACGCCAACACCGGAAGTGCAGGCGGCAGCCCGCTTCGCTGACAATGTGGTAAATATTAAAGATATAGTATTGAGCTTGAGCAAGAAGATCGAAAAGGCGAATGTTAATCCGTCTGCGGTGGAATTCACCGACATTTCCTCCCACTTTGCGGACCGGACGGTAGAAACCTTCGTTAAGCTAGGTATGGTTCAGGGCTATCCGGATGGAAGCTTCCACCCGAATGCAAGCATTACCCGTGCGGAGTTTGCAACCCTTATTTCCAAAGTGTTTGATCTCACCGGTACCCGCAGCGCAAGCAAATTCAGTGATATCTCCGGTCACTGGGCAGAGGCTTCGATTCGTACCCTGCAGGAAAAAGGCTTGGTCTCGGGCTATCCGAACGGCACATTTAAGCCAAACGGTGAAATCACCCGTTCCGAGATGATCTCAATCATCTCTAAGCTCATTGACTTTAACAACGCAGCCCCAGTGGCAACGGCAGACTTCTCGGATATTGATACAACATGGAATAAGGATCAGATTCAAAAAACTGCGGCAGCCGGGATTATCAGCGGTACCGGAAATGGAGAATTCCTGCCGGAGAAGCAGGCATCCCGTGCCGAAGCCATCACCATTGTGCTGCGCGTTTTGCAGATCAGCCCGGAGATTAAGGCTCTACTGGACACCTTAAAGTAAGTCTGGCACCAACATGCTGCAGCCACCGGACCGGTGATGCTAACCCCAAAAAGCCCTTTTCGCCTGAATTGGTGAAAAGGGGCTTTTTTTGTCGAAAAATTTAAATATTAAGTTCTTTATAAGAAGTCGATCTGTTAACATAAGAGGCATAGAATGTAGGGGTTCTTCCAGAATAGAGGTCATTTATCGATGGGCTACAATCTGTATTTATCTGCGCTGCTGATGGCAGCAACCTGCTGTTCACTGATATTGACATATCTTTGCTGGAAGAGAAGGAGTCTTCCGATTGCTATAAGCTATGGCCTTGGCATGCTGACCGGCTCATTGTACAGTTTTGGCTATGCGTTTGAAATTGCCAGCACTTCTTTGGAGCATATCCGTTTTTGGCTACGGATTGAGTATATCGGCATCCCCTTTGGCACAGTCCTCTGGTTTATTATGGTCCTGCAATATACTGGGCGGCAATCCTGGGTGAGCCGAAGGAATGTAACGCTGCTAATGATTGTACCGGTAATAACCTTTATCGCCCATTATACCAATGAATGGCATCATTTGTTCTATAAGAGCATGACACTCAATGCTGCAGAAGGATTTATGCTGGCTACTCTGGTAAAAGGCCCCTTATATAAGCTTCATGTCGTGTATTCGTACAGCTTCTTCGCTATCGGAATGATATTTCTGGTGCAAATGTACCTTAAGGCCATTCCCCGGATGAAGACGCCGGTGGCATTGATGATTATAGGGTCCTGGGGACCTTACGGATTTACACTGGTGTATCTTACCGGCGTGTTTCATTTGCCTATTGATATTTCGCCTTTCGGTTTTTTGTTCTCGGGGATTTTTTTCTTATGGGGGATTTATCAGTTTAATATGCTTCGGCTCGCTCCTTTGGCTCTCCAACAGGTACTCCGATCGATGCAGGAGGCCGTTATCGTTTTTGATCTCGATCATGTGCTGATCAGCTACAACCGTTCGGCCAGAGAGAGGGTTCAGGGATTAAACAACAAGAGTATAGGAAGAACGGCCGCAGAGGTATTCGCCAACTCTTCCGTATTGCTTGGGCAGATTCTGCAAGAGCCGTCCTTGTTAACCAAGCTTCAGCTTCCAAGCCCGACCGGTGACAAATTCTACAATGTACAGCTGTCCTATGTCTGGAACAACAGCAGTAAGCCTATAGGCAAAATGCTCCTCTTAAGTGATATAACTGAAAATGTACGCACGCAGGAGAGGCTTATGGATAATGCCAGACAGCTCGGTGAGCTGAATACGTTCAAAGACAGAATGTTCAGCGTGATTGCCCATGATATCCGCGATCCCATAGCGGTGCTCGTTAACTTGATGGAAATACTGGAGGAGGAAATGCAAGGCAGCAGAGAGAACCGGGAGGAAATCGTTCATGAAATGGGCCGGCAGATCCACAATACTTTTGCTTTGGTAGATAGTTTGCTGGACTTTTTTCGTACGCAAGCCGGGGGCCTTGTATTCCATCCGCTGGAGAGGGATGTATCCTATGCCGTTGAGCAGAATTTACGCCTGATGTCGGTGCGAAGCGGACGTAAGCATATTGAAATCATTTCCGAAATTCCGGAGGGAACCTATGTGTATGCCGACAAAGAAATGCTGGAGCTGATTATCCGCAATCTTTTGACCAATGCGATTAAATTCACGGCTGATGGGGGATTTATCTTTTTAAAGGCAGAGCGGAAAGATCAGCATCTGGTCATTTCTGTAAGGGATACTGGTCAAGGCATCGCGCCTGAACAAGCCGATACGTTGCTGCAGGATCAATATCCGGTTTCTTTGCTGGGTACAGACGGAGAGCGGGGAATGGGTCTTGGTTTATCGTTATGCAGGGAATTTGTCCGTCTGAACGGAGGAGAGATTTGGTTTGACAGCACACCGCTTCAAGGGAGCACCTTCTTTTTCTCGCTCCCGCTCCCGCCAGCGGGCTCAGTGGTTGCGGCAGGCAGCTGGGTGGAAGGTGGTATGAAGCAATGAAAGCGATCCTTATTGATGATGAGAAGGCCATGCACTTAATTATGAAGCGGATGCTGGCCAAAATTAAAGATATTGAAATTGTGGGTACATTTGCGGAGACGGCAGCAGCTTATACCTATTGGTCCAGCCACGAGGTGGACCTGATCTTCGTTGATATCAGCATGCCGCGGGAAAATGGTCTGGAGTTTGCCCGGCGGCTGCTGGACAGCGGCAGAGGTACAAAGATCGTCTTCATTACCTCCCATAAGGAATTTGCACTGCCAGCCTTTGAAGTGTACGCCTTCGATTACATTGTCAAACCCGTGGTGCAAGAAAGACTTCTCCACACGGTGCAAAGGGCGATTGCGCAGATTCGTCTGGAGCGTGCCACAGGAAGGGACCCGGAGCCCATTCCCCATGAGGTGCAGATCAGCTGCTTAGGCGGGATTGAAATTCATGGTGCCCAAGGAATGAAGACGAAATGGAAATCGAAGAAGAGTGCCGAGGTGTTCGGATATCTGCTGGTACATAAAGGGAGACTTGTCTCCAGAGCACGGTTAATCGAGGATATCTATGGCGGGATGCCGGATAAAAATGCGGAAATCTATTTGAACACAACGGTATATCAATTGAGGAAGCTGCTGGACACCTATGGACTGAAAAAGAGTCTGCATTCGGACAGCATGCATTATGGGCTGAGTCTTAACGGAGTGCAGGTTGATGTGCTGAACTTCGAAGAGGGCTGCCGGAGGATGTCTGTGATAGATCAGACGAACATTGAGGAGGCGCTCGAGCTTGAACGGCTGTACAGAGGTGATCTATTTGGCGATCAGGTCTATGCCTGGGCCTGGAATGAGATTGAACGGCTGTCGTTCATGTATACCTCGTTTACCCGGAGACTGTGCGTTGCCTTGCTGGACCGGGAAGAGACCAATACGGCCATGCGGCTGCTGCTGAAGCTGCTGAAACGCAATGAACTCGACGAAGAATCCCATATGCTGCTTATGAAAACATTGGCCATGCAGAAAAATAAAGAAGCGCTCAACCGGCAATACCTGCATTTTGCCGACATTTTGCAAAGTGAGATCGGAATTACCCCCTCCATAGAGTTCAAGTCTTTTTATGCGCAGCTGCTTGCGGATATGGACTGAATTGACCTCCAGCCAATAGTACGTTAACAATTCAGTGCTATGATGAAATGACATGCCTTAAATGAGGCCAAGAGTATGGGAAGAGGGGGCTTGAATATGGAAGTAAAAAGGCAGAAGTCAGCGGAAGCTGGCAGGACCCGGGGAAAAGGGGCTGACCTGCTGGAGGTTCTGGGCGTTTCCCTGAAACTCGGACTAACCTCCTTTGGAGGGCCGATTGCCCATCTGGGCTATTTCCATAATGAATATATTCGCCGCCGGAAATGGATGGACGAGCGAAGCTACGCCGATCTGGTCGCACTGTGCCAGTTCCTTCCCGGTCCAGCGAGCAGCCAAGTTGGGATTGGCATCGGTGTGGTCAGGGCTGGCTTGCTTGGAGGAATCATAGCCTGGCTGGGATTCACTTTGCCTTCGGTGATCGCGCTGGCTGCCTTTGCCTTTCTGCTGCAGGGCTTCGACATCTCGGGTGCGGGCTGGATTCATGGACTGAAGATTGTGGCTGTGGCGATTGTGGCACAAGCGGTGCTGGGGATGGGGCAAAAGCTCACGCCAGACAGGGGAAGAGTCACCATTGCAGTGATGGCGGCAGCAATTGCACTGTCTTGGCATGCCGCATATGGTCAGATCCTGATCCTCGCCGCTGCTGGAGTGATCGGCCTTGCAATATACCGGACAAAACCGGCTAAAGGGCCGGATCTGCCGATTGCCATCGGCCGCCCTGTGGCTGTCTTTTGTCTGGCGTTATTCTTTCTTCTGCTTATCCTGCTGCCGCTGCTTAGAACGTCCGTGGAGGCTAGGGGTTTTGCGATATTCGATAGCTTTTACCGTTCCGGTTCCTTGGTATTCGGTGGCGGGCATGTCGTGCTTCCGCTTCTGGAACGCGAGGTTGTACCTACCGGATGGGTCAGCCGGGAAGACTTTCTGGCCGGCTATGGAGCGACGCAAGCCGTTCCGGGACCGCTGTTTACTTTTGCCGGCTACCTTGGGGCCATGACCTCGGGAATCTGGGGAGCTGTGATTGCGACAGCGGGGATCTTCCTGCCTGCCTTTCTGCTGGTCATCGGCGCACTGCCCTTCTGGAACGGCTGGAGGAATAATCCGAAGGTTCAGGGAGCGCTGACAGGAATTAATGCGGCTGTGGTGGGGATTCTGCTGGCTGCCCTGTATGATCCGCTCTGGACCACGGCCATCCTGAAGCCGCTGGATTTTGCGCTGGCCGCTATTTTGTTTGTGATGCTCTTCTTCTGGAAGCTTCCGCCCTGGGTGATTGTTCTGGCCGGTGCTGCGGGAGGGATGCTTATGGAGTTCATGTAGTTACATTTAAACGAGCAGCTTCTCGTATACATCGACGTGGTTTCCGTGCTGATCCTTGGCAGTTTTGATGAAGGCATAACCATTCTTATTCCAAAAAGATGCTCCAATCCGGTTCTCCAGTTGAACAGCCAGTCTGACTTGCGTTACATCCTCCTGTAATAATCTCCGCTCCAGAGCATTCAAAGCAATTGAACCTATCCCTTGCCCGGCATAGCCGTGATGAACGATAAAAAGACCGATCCAGGAATGTTTGTCACTAGGATTGCTGGGCAGATAGGTAATAATGCCAATGGACTGCCCATTCTCCTTAATGAGCAGCATCTTTTCGCCCATTTCGAGATTCTGCCTGTTCTCTTCACGGATGTCCTCCGGGGTGAGAAGCTCCTGGTGCAGCACCATAAGGTTGAACGCTGGCTGCGAGTTGAGAATGGCTGCTTGAAGCTCCACACTATCTGCGGATATAGGGTCCGGTACGGCTTCTAGAATGATCAATGGATACATCTCCTTTAAGATATTTATCTAATTAGATATTAATGTAATTTGTGCATGAGTTCAAGGGGTATGCTACAATAAGAAGAATTTATTTAAGACCAAGCTGTCGATAAGAAATGGAGAAATGAGATTATGAATGAATTGCCAAACTGCCCGCAGTGCAGCTCGGAGTATACATACGAGGACGGGTCACTGCTGGTTTGTCCGGAATGCGCACATGAGTGGGCACCTGGAGCAGAGAACACAAGCAACGGGGAAGACAAAGTAGTTAGGGATGCTAACGGGAATATTTTGAACGACGGGGACTCGGTTACAGTCATCAAGGACCTGAAGGTCAAGGGCAGCTCCTCGGTGCTGAAGATCGGTACTAAAGTGAAGAACATCCGGCTGGTCGAGGGCGATCATGATATTGATTGCAAAATTGACGGCTTTGGAGCAATGAAGCTTAAATCCGAATTTGTCAGAAAAGCATAATCAATCTGACCCATTCACTGAAGGATCACAAGGGGACCACGCAGTCCCCTAAAGGGATTTGTTATTTGCACTTGACTTCTATCCAGTCCCGATATAAAATCTAACTAGTTAGTTATAAATGGAGGTGGCAATCATATCACCAACAGAAGGCAAACGAAGTTCGAAAATTTACGATGCCGCCCGGACCAGGGGAATCATCCTTGATGCTGCCGAGAAGATATTTGCCGAGCTAGGCTACTCGGCGGCACGGATAGATGTGATTGCGAAGGAGTCAAGATATAATAAGAGCCTGATCTATCAGTACTTTGGTGACAAATTGGGCCTTTATACAGAAGTGGTCAAGCGCGCGGACCAGATTGGCGAACAGATTACAGGCTCGTTCATCGCCGGATTATTGAAGAACGAACAGCTTGTAACGGATCCCGCGGCCTTTCGGGAGTTCCTGGAAGTCATGACCCGGGAAACGGTATCCTTCCTCCTGGAGCATCGGAGCTACCTGAGAATTCTATTCTGGGAAGCGGCTGAAGATTGGAAGACCTGGAATCAAATTACCTATCGCCCGGATGATGCGACTCAAATGCATGATTTGGCCTTAGCTGCCCAGAAGAACGGAATCCTCCGTCAGGATTTGGATCCGGCGCTTTTTCCCATTCTGATTATGAATGTGACTACAGCTACTCTCCAGTCGTCTTCACGGTTTGAACAGCTGCTCGGTAAGCTCGATTCCCCGCAGATGAGAGAGCAGACCACCCAGCAGATTGCGAAGTTTATCATCCATGGCGTGATGGAGCCGTCTTTGCTGTAAGAGGCGGCTGTTTTTTTGGACAAAATATAAACAACTAGTTAGTTTTAAATTGAAGGCAGGAGTGAGGATAATGGCCGCAATGATTCAGACAAAAGAGTTAACCAAGCATTTCGGGAGCAACCATGCTGTGAATGGGCTATCGCTGGAGGTAGACCAAGGCGAAATTTACGGATTTCTCGGACTCAATGGAGCGGGCAAAACGACAACCATCCGTATGCTGCTGGGCATGATCCGGCCCGATTCCGGTTCCGCCTATGTGTTCGGACAGCGGGTGGATGCGGGCAGCCACAAATTATGGGCCAGTGTGGGCTACATGGTGGAAACACCGTACTCCTATCCTGAACTTACCGTACGCGAGAATCTGGAGATTATCCGCAGGCTGCGGGGCATCTCTGACCGCAAGGCGATTGACAGCATTATCGACAAGCTTCAGCTTACCGCTTACCGGGACCGCAAAGCCGGAACGCTCTCTCTCGGCAACGGGCAGCGGCTCGGTCTGGCCAAGGCCATGCTGCATGATCCGCAGGTGCTGATTCTGGATGAGCCGACAAACGGGCTGGATCCGGCCGGGATTGTTGAGGTGCGTGAACTGCTCCGCGACCTGGCACTCAACCATGGTGTAACGATTTTTATCTCCAGCCATATACTCGGCGAGGTCTCCAGGCTGACAACGAGGATTGGAATCGTTCATCAGGGCCGGCTGCTGCAGGAGACGGATGTTAAGGAGCTGCAGCATGTACTCCGCAAACGTCTGCTTGTACAGACCCGCGACTCCGAAGCGGGCCGGAAGAGGCTGCTCCAGGCCGGCTATGATGTCAAGCTGACCGAAGCTGGCACGCTAATGATTATCGACAAGCGCGCCATAGCACACCCGGACCAGATCTCCAAGCTGCTTGCGTACGCGGATATGCCGCCCACGCTGATTCAGGTGGAGGAAGAGGATTTAGAGGCTTATTTTCTTAGAATGATCGAGGCTGAGGGAGGAATGAAAGGATGAATCAATGGCTATCGGCCTTGTGGGTGGAAATTTTGAAGCTTCGCCGCTCCAGGCTGTTTTGGATTTCACTCACCGCCAGCATACTGCTGCCAGTGATGATTGGGCTGGTTTTCTCCGGGTGGCTTGGCTCCCAGGACGCCTTTGAGGGAGAAATCAATATGCAGGGATTCATGAAGGAGCTTGGCATTGTGATATCCATGGGGGGCCTCATCGGATTCGGATTTGTATTCAGCTGGATGTTCGGACGGGAGTATACCGACCGTACGGTCAAGGATTTGCTGGCATTGCCGTTGTCCCGGTACGGAGTAGCCGCAGCCAAATTGATCGTTGCTGCTGCACTGTGTGCAGTCCTGGCAGTGCTTATGTTCATTGCCGGCAGCATAACCGCATGGTTGGTCCAGTTAGACGGCTGGAGCCTTGGAGCCATCGCTCATGGCTTCAGAGCATACGCACTGCTCAGTCTTATGATTATCTGCCTGAGCATTCCGGTAGCCTGGATGGCCAGTGCAGGGCGCGGATATCTGTCTCCCTTAGGTTTTGTTCTGCTTACGATTGTGATTGCCCAGTTTGGCGGTGGCTTGGGGATTGCGGAATATATTCCGTGGGCAATTCCCGGCTTACTCAGCGGTGCTTCGGGAGATGAGAGTTCACATTTAGGGCCTCTAAGCTGCCTGCTTCCTTATCTCACCGGCGGCATTGGCATAGCGGGTACGCTCGCCTGGTGGCGGTATGCCGATCAAACGTAAGGCAGGCGGATTTTAATAATTTTAATAATGGAGGGGAAGAGCATGGAGAAGATACCAAAGGGAACTATTCTAATCATGGCTATTCTAATCATCGGGGCAATGGTGGGGCTGCTGAATCAATCCGCGCTTAACACAGCACTTCCGAATATTATGGGGGATTTCCAGCTATCCACAAGCACAGCGCAATGGCTTACGACAGCTTTCGCACTGGTTACAGGCATTGTGGTTCCGATTACCGCGTTTCTTATTCAGAGATTTACAACCAAACAGGTTTTTGTCTTCGCCATGGGCCTGCTTACTGCGGGAACGCTCCTGTGCGCGGTCTCACCGAACTTCGGTCTGCTGCTTACCGGAAGAATAGTGCAGGCGGTCGGGGTGGGGATCATGCTCCCTTTGGTGCAGACGTTGGCCTTCATCCTGATCCCGGTCGGTAAAAGGGGGTTCACAATGGGAATGATCGGGCTTGCGATTAATTTCGCTCCGGCCATCGGACCTGTGTTGAACGGCTGGCTTGTACAGGACCATTCCTGGCGCTTGTTGTTCTATATTCTGTTTCCTTTCGCTTTGTTGATTACCATCGCCGGCTTATGGTTGATTAAGAACGTTACCCGGCAGGTGAAGAGCAAAATCGATGCATTATCCATGGCGCTGTCATCTCTTGGGTTCGGGGGCGTATTATATGGATTCAGCGTCTCCGGCAGTAAGGGGTGGGGGAGCACAGAAGTGCTGATTTCCCTGGGAATCGGATGCATCGCGCTTGGCCTGTTCGTATGGCGGCAGTTGACCATGGATAATCCTTTGCTGGAATTAAGAGTATTCACAAGCCCCTCGTTCACCTTGGCTACAGCAATCAGTATGATCCTTATGATTATCATGCTGAGTGCCCAGCTTCTGCTGCCGATCTATATGCAGACCATGCTTGGGTATTCCGCGCTTAAATCTGGTCTGATGCTGCTCCCCGGTGCAATTCTTATGGGAGTGATGTCACCTGTAGCGGGGAAGCTGTTTGATAAAATGGGCGCCCGGATGCTGGTCATCATAGGGCTTAGCTTAACGGTAGTCTCCGCCCTGCTGTTCTCTAATTTAACGGAGCACACCTCGTATGCCTTTTTGATGATCGGCTATTCCTTGCGTATGATCGGAGTCAGCCTGACCCTGCTTCCTGTTGTAACCAGCGGTATGAATTCACTGGCGCCTGATCTGATCCGGCATGGGATTCCTGTTAACACCACTCTGCGGACAGTAGCCGGTTCTATCGGAACAGCGCTGCTTGTGACTATAATGACCTATAGCGGTGGCGGACTGGGCCAGACGAGTGATGTACACAGCTTAATACACGGGATGAATGTGGCTTCAATGGTAACCGCCGGTAGTGCCGTGCTTGCGCTGATCCTGGCCTTCTTTATCAAACGCAAGGAAGCTCCGGTTGAGCGTCCGGCGAAGGGTGTTCCCGTAAAATAATTGTTGGTTCTATGCAGAACCGCCTCAATAAAATACCTTCTGCTGCAAGAGATCGAGCGCCCGCTCGATCTCTTTGCGTTCCTCGTCCGTAACGCTTCCCATCCGTTCTGCGAACTGGATAGCGATATGCTGAAAGGCTTCATTCATCATCGCTTCTCCGGCAGCGGAGAGGGTAATGCCTTGCTTGCGGCGGTCGGCCGGGTCGGTGATTTTGTCGCACAGCTGCTTCTCGCCAAGCTTCTTCAGCTCACGGCTCGTGTTTGGCATCGACATATGCATGCAGTCGCTAATTTCGCTAAGGGTTACCGGCTGGCTGACAGCAATATATTCAAGGATTTTATATTGTAAGGGAGTCAGAGATTCCGATTTCACATCTTTGCTTATTTCACTGGTTATTTGGTGGACGGAAGTTGTAAATGCTACGAATTTCTGAAATAGACTGTTGTTGTCCATGGAGATCACCTCTACATGAACCTTAGCAAAAACATTATCAAAAAACAATTATCATTTGACAACCATGCATACAGATGCTACGATTTACTTATCAAATGATAATTAAAGAGGTGGCAGAATGAACACATTGGTAATCTATACACATCCGAATCATCAGAGTCTAAACTATGCGTTTCTACAGGAGGTACTCCGGGGAAGCCGGGAGAATGCGCGGGCGGCAGAGATTCAGGTGCTAGATTTGTATGAGGAGGGGTTTGATCCTGTACTGGTCTTTGGTGAACATAAGCGCAGGAGGGATATGCACACGGACCCCACTCTGGCTAAATACAGGGAGCAGCTGCTGTGGGCGGATCAAATCGTGTTTGTCTATCCGATCTGGTGGGGCCGGCCTCCAGCCATGCTGCTGGGCTATATTGATAAGATGTTCGCTTCAGGGTTCGCCTATCAGGATAAGGGAGGACTGGTACCGGAGGGCCTGCTGAAGGGGAAGTCGGCAGTGTGCATCTCCACGATGCAGGGGCCGACCCATTACCCGCTGTTGTGGCTACATAACGCGCACAAGGTGTTAATGCGCAAGGCATTGTTAAATTACGTAGGCATCCGCAGGGTGAAGTTCTTTGAGTTCGGAAACATGGAGAGTAAGCGGGGCAAGCATGCCCGCAAGCTGGAACGGATCTACCAGTTTTTCAAGACAGCCCGTTAGAAAAAATTGAAGCAGAAACGGATACCTTCCTGTATGAGGGTATCCGTTTCTGCTTCTGCATAGTCTCAGGAATGGTTCTCGACCACCCAGTCAATCAGTTTGCGGGCAATGCTGATAGGGGGCGGAATGACGGGCAGCTGATCAAGTGAGAACCAGTCGGCGTGATCCAGCTCTTCGCCGTCCACCGATATGTCTCCACTCTCATAATCGGCCAGAAAGCCAACCATCAGAGAATGGGGAAAAGGCCACTGCTGGCTGGCGAAGTAGCGGATGTTCTTGACCTTGATGCCGACCTCCTCCATGGTCTCGCGCTGTACACAATCCTCCAGCGTCTCGCCGGGCTCGACGAATCCGGCAATCAGCCCGTACATATTGTTCACAAAATGAGGTGAGTGTGCGAGCAGAATCCGGTTGTCCTTAAGAATCGCGGTAATGACCGCTGGGGCAATCCGGGGATAGCTGACTAGTCCGCAGGCCGGACAGCTGCGGGAATGCTCGGCCTGCGACAGCTCGGTAGCAGTGCCGCATTTGCCGCAGAACTGGTGGGTTTCATCCCAGGCCAGCATTTGAATGCCCTTGCCTGCGAGATGGAACAGATCCTCATCCAGCGGCTCATACAGGGAACGCAGCGGACGGAAGGCCATGCCTTCGGGTTCAAGTGACTCTGCCGGGACCTCTGCGGTAAAGCAGGGGAGATCTTCCCAGGTTCCGAGATACAGGGTCCTTACAGGAGCCATGGACAGCTGTTCAAGGGATGGAACAAGCGGAATGCCAGTGCCCTCTTCCGTTTCGGTAACCAGCAGCTTGCCGGAATGGAAGATCAGCCAGTAGGCAGAACCGCTGAACTCAGGCGGGGGAGTCACGGCAGGAATATAGCGCTGATAAATGCTTGCTCTTGGTTTTGACATGGCGCAGAACCTTTCTGATAACAGATCATTTCTATTTCCATTAAGAATAGCAAAAACCGGCAATGCTAACAAATATCCGGGCGTGCTCCGCTCCGCAGGACATCAAGTTGAAGCAGAACAGGGAAGCGGCACTGAGCGGGCCGTTTTTTTGTTTGACATTTTCTCAACATGTAACTATATTAGTTACAGGAAGATAAATCTGCTGCACTGCATCGGCATGCAGCAGGCTCTACGATACAACTCAATTACTTAGGAGGAATAGACAATGAAGATTGCATTAACAGGAGCAACAGGACATTTCGGTTCCATCGTGGCAGAAACTTTACTGAAGTCGGTAGCAGCAGGAAACCTGGTGGTCAGCGTCAGAAACCCGGAGAAAGCAGAACATCTCCGCGCGCTTGGAGTAGATGTGCGGCATGGTGATTTTGACCAGCCTGAGACTCTGGATAAGGCCTTTGCCGGTGTGGACCGGCTGCTCATCGTATCCGCGGATGGCGACAACGACACACGGATTCGCCAGCACAAGGCTGCCGTTGATGCCGCTGTACGTGCGGGTGTCGGCTTCATCGTCTACACCAGTGTCGGTCATGCAGACAGCAGCACGCTGTTCCTGGCACCTGTACACAAAGCTACGGAACAATTCATCCGTGAGTCCGGAATTGCATACTCCTTCCTGCGGAATAACTGGTATCTGGAGAATGAGATTGGCACGATCCAGGCGGTTCAAGCCGGAGCACCATGGCTGACCTCTGCTGGTGAAGGCAAGGTGGGCTGGGCTACGCGCCGCGACTATGCAGAAGCAGCAGCTGCTGTACTGGCAGGCGAAGGCCATGCGAATACTGTATACGAATTGTCAGGCCAGCCTGCAACCCAGGCCGAACTGGCAGCCGTTGTGGGCGGGGTACTGGGCAAGGAAGTTCAAGTACAGCAGGTGGATGATGCCACTTATGCCGACATTATGGCAAAAGCCGGAGTGCCGGAGGGTGCACTTCCGATAGTAGTCGGCATTCAACGTGCGATCCGCGAAGGCGCACTCGATATTGCCAGCAGCGATTTCGTGAAGCTGCTGGAGCGCCCGCTTACACCCCTAAATGTTGGTGTAAGTGATTTGCTCGGCGTTAAGGCTTAAGACAGAGTCCGGCGGCCTTACTCCGCCGGAAGCCGAGCCGGGTAAGTATACAAGGCTCGTCCTGTCATGAGAAAGAGGCTTCCGCTTACGGTCGATGGACCGTAAGCAGAAGCCTCTTTTGGTGCGAAATTCCTGACAGCGGTCTAGCCCGGTGAATCATTGAAATGCCCCTCGACCAACTCCCGGACCGCTTCAGCCAGAGCTGCACGATCCGGGGTTTCCAGCCATTCCTGAGGAATAATAGAATAGTTTCCGGAGCTGCCCGCCAGATAGCTGTAGATAATCTGGGCTTCGTCCAGCTTATGCCGGCTGATTGCATCCGGCTTCCCGCCCGCCGGCTTACTGAAGCTGCTGCTGATGGCGGACTGGATGAACTTTTGTAGTGATTCTATACTCATCTGTCCTGTATTCAGCCTGGCCCGGTCAAGAATCTCGCTACCCCGGATCAGGATCAGCTTGAGCTCCTGTTCATGCATGGGTTCAAGCACTACAATATTCTTGTTCTGTCCGGTAAATCCGATAACCTTCTCTTTCTGGAGCAGCGAGCTGACCGCTGTACAATAATCGCGGTATTTGGCGGCGGTCTCGAACTCGAAATTCCCGGCTGCCTGATTCATCCGCCGCTGCATGTCCTCCAGAATTCGCTGGTCGTTCCCGTTCAGCAGTCCGACCACACTGTGCATGATTTCCTCGTACCGCGCCAGTGCCTCCCCGCCCCCGCACATGCCGATGCATAACCCAAGCGAGTGATTAAGGCAGAGTGTGTTTTTGGCGTGGGGTGCGCTGCAGAGGATCTTCTGACTTTCCTTGATCCCCTGTATTGCCCGTTCGACGGTGCTTCTGCTGGTATAAGGGCCGAAATACAGGCTGTCCCCGTATTCTGCAGGATCATAGGTCACCGCCAGCTGCCGGTAGGCTGTATCCGTGCGAATGGCAATATAGCTGTAGGCGAGCGGGTTTTTCATCTTTTTATTGTACATGGGCTTGATTTCCTTAATCAGCTGGCACTCCAGCATGAAGGCTTCAAATTCCGTATCGGTCAGCTTGTAATCGAGATCCCGGATGTTCCGGACCAGTTGTTTCACTTTCGGAGAATGGCCCTTGGCATTGTAAAAGTAGGATTGGACCCGTTTCTTCAGCTGCTTGGCTTTGCCGACATAGATGATATGGCCCAGACTGTCCTTCATCAGGTAGACCCCTGGAGATAAAGGGAGGCTTGCTACTTTCTCCGCCAGATTCATGAGGTTCCCTCCCCGATCATATGTACTAGTATCCTTTAGTATAAACGATCCTTGTGTACGGAGCGACTGGAAAAGCGCCGGATCTCCCACTACAATGATGATATACAGAGCTTGGCTCTCTGACAGGAGGTAATCATGATGAAATTTCAGGCTATTGTTCAACTGAGCGGGAAAACAGCGACAGGCATTCCGGTTCCCGAAGAGGTGGTGGCGGGACTCGGGACCAGTAAGAAGCCTGCCGTTAAGGTGAAGATTGGAGAATACACATACGCCAGCACGATTGCCGTGATGGGCGGCCAGTTTTTAATTCCGCTGAGTGCAGAACACCGTCAAGGCGCGGGAGTTAGCAGCGGAGATGAAATTGAAGTGGAGCTGGTGCTGGATACAGAGCCGCGTGAGCTTACGGTGCCGGCCGATTTCCGTGATGCGATAGACTGTGAGCCGGCGGCAAAACTCTTTTTTGACGGATTATCCTACAGCAACAGGCGGAGACTGGTCCTCTCCGTTGAGAGTGCCAAAACCGCAGAGACCCGCCAGCGGCGTATAGAGAAAGCCGTTGGTCTGCTGAATGAGGGACGGGTACAGTAGCGGACACGCTGACTGCATGAATGCGGGCTGAACCATTGATGTGACAAAAACCACAAAGCCCCCCATCAAAACCCTCTATCATAAATGACAGGGAAAGATAGATATTGAAGCTGGGGGGCTTTTTATGAAATATTCTATCGGAGAATTCGCCTCGATTCTGGGTGTAACGGCGGATACCTTGCGGCTCTATGAGAAGCATGATATCGTGCACCCGATGAAAGATCAGCACAACAACTACCGTTATTTCAGTGATTTGGATGCCAGAAACTTACTGTCGAGCCGGTGGTACCGGAGTATGCAGATTCCGCTGCAGGATGTAGCCGGGCTGATCAATGACGCGCCTGCGGAGCAGGTCATTCAGTCTATTGCCGCCGCGCAGCAGCAGCTGGAAGAGGAAATCAGGCGCAGTGTTATGCTGCTGGAGAAGATCAGCGAGATTCATGCAGACCTGAGCCGGATCGGCGACTCCTTTTATACCTGCCGGATCAAAGAGGTGCCGGGCATGTACCGCATCCAGCAGACGGACAAGAATCAGCTGCTGCAGAAGGAGTGCCTGAAACAGACGGTGCAGGCTTGGATGGAGCTGCTTCCCTTTACATTCTATACCTTCAGAATTGAAAATTCGGAGAATATTATGGGGACAGCAGAGCTGGAATATAGCTGGGGGCTTGCCTTGCTGGAGGAGGATCAGCGGAAGCTGGAGCTGTGCATGAATGAGACCGTGGAGTATATCGAGCCGTCCACCTGTATCTCCGCAGTCATTGCCAGCTCTTATGAGGAGGATCTGGGACGGGAGACCTTTCAGTTCATGCTGGATTATATCAGGGCAGAGGGCTACCATATCACCGGTGATATCCACGGCAAAATCCTGTTCACGGAACGAATGGGCAGAGGAACTAAAACCTATCTGGAGATCAATATTCCATTTGAGAAAAATTTCACATAACATTCATTGACCTTGGTGCCGCACCAAGGTTTACACTCTGTGTGTATTCGGTGGCCCTTCCAGAGAGAAAGGGGCCTCCAACCAACCACACAGGGGGAAAACCAATGCGCAAGCAAGCACAGAGCAAAATGTTCATGTTATCCGTGTGTCTCGTCCTCATTCTGTCGCTGATCAGCGGCTGCAGCGGCAATAATGCTGCCGAGCCGGCCGCTTCCGTGAAGCCGTCTGCATCGCCCGAGGCGACTCAGCAGGCAGCGAATGATAACGAGGTGCCGGCTTCTTTTAAAGCAGGAACCTATAAGGCGGAGGCTGATGGCAAGGACGGAAAAATCCAGGTAGAGGTTACCCTGGATGCACAGTCCAAGATCACCGATATTCAGGTGCTCAGCCAGAAGGAAACCGCAGGAATTGGCGTTGAAGCCATCAACAAGATCAAGGATGAGATCATCTCAGGCCAGACACTTGCGATTGATGCTGTCAGCGGGGCTTCTGAATCCAGCACAGCCATTCTGACCGCTGTAGAAGATGCAGTGAAGCAGGCAGGCGGCAACGTAGAGGCGTTCAAGTCCAGAACCGTAGCCAAAGCCGGTGAAGGCAAAACCGAGCAGCTATCGGCCGATGTTGTCGTTGTAGGCGCCGGTGCATCCGGTGTCTCGGCAGCGGTATCCGCAGCAGATAAAGGTGCCAAGGTCATAATTATTGAGAAAACAGCTACCATTGGCGGAGCAAGCAACCTATCCTGGGCGGGCAAATTCTATAACTCTTCGGCGGCTGTAAGCAGCGGATTAAAGGTCAATGTGGAGAAGGAAATCGCCGACTGGATCGTTAATAACCACTGGAGAGTCGATGCGGCGGCGATCCGCCAGTATGTGACCAAGTCTGGTGAAACCTATGATTGGCTGAACAAGAAGGGCTACAAAACAACCTTCATCAACTTCGCGGGAGAACAGCTGCATATGCTTCCGGCCTACGAAACACGCCAGCCCACACTGCGGGCGATGCTGGCTGCTTCAGTTGAGAAGGGCGGAGGACAGGTGATTACCGAAACGACCGCCAAGAAGCTGATTACAGGCGCTAACGGTGAAGTGACCGGTGTAGTCGCTGAGAAAGCCGACGGCACAACGCTTGAGATTACCGGAAAAAGCATCATCATGGCAACCGGAGGCTATGCCGGCAACAAGAAAATGGTTAAGGAAGCGTTCGGCTTCGAAGGCGTCAACGGGGGGCTGGGCCAGAATATCGGCGAAGGGCTGCAGATGTCCTGGGATGCCGGAGCCAAGGTTCCCGATAATTTTGGCGGCCAAATGCTGCATCAGACCCTGGCTAGAGCTACCGAGAAGCTGAAGACGGAGTATAAGCCGTTTGAAGCCAGCTACCCGTTGATGCTCTCTTACCTGCCTACATTGATGAATGTCGGTCCTTCCGGAGCAAGATTCAGAGACGAGGCAGCTACGCTCACCTCTGTAGCCGCTGCTAACACAAGTGCTTTTAACGGAGCGTATCATTTGGTTATTGTCTCGCAAGCGCAGATCGATGCCTTGAAGGCTAAAGGGATGAACGGTGTAAAAGCGCCTGCTCTGCCGGGAATGCCGCCGGAATTCTATGCTTCTTTTGCAGATCAGTTCAAGCTGGACACGCCATGGAAGGATGCGGATAAAGTATTCGAATCCATGGTTGCAAACGGCGACGGCTATAAAGGCAGCACCATTGAAGAACTGGCTCAAAAAGCCGGGCTGGATGCAGAGGTCTTTGCCAATGACTTCAAACAGTATCAGGAAGCAACGAAAACCGGTGTGGATACGGAGTTCGGTAAAGCGAAGGAATACCTGGTGCCTATGGGAGACAGCGGTCCCTACTATGCAATCATCGCCGAAGTCAACAATCTGGGTTCGGTTGGCGGACTGCTGGTCAATACCAAGTTCCAGGTACTGAATGACAAACGTGTGCCGATCAAGGGGCTATATGCGGTTGGACTCGAATCCGAAGGTGTATTGTTCAATGACACTTATGTCGGCAACGGCGTGGGTCTGGGCTACTCCTTCACCTCCGGCCGTTTGGGCGGAGAGGATGCCGCAGCAGGTGCGGTGGCTAAATAAGAAATAACGTTCAAGGGAAGGGGGAGCCGGCGGCTCCCTCTTTTGCGTCTGCAGTCCTTTATAAGAAATCGTTCCGTTTCAGCCGATAAATAGAATAACTTGAACTTTATGAACCAAGGAGGAAGGCAGTATGTATATTCCTATTACGGGAATCCAGGGCGTTTCTTTGACCCGGCCTCCACAGCAGCAGGAGTTCCACCCGTCTACCCCGGTTTCTGCGCTCAGTTTTAATGAAACCCTGGCAGCGGTTAATGCGGCAACGCAGGATCAGGCGGAGCGGATCAAGCGGAAATATGGGATTAAAGTGCGTATTCAGACCGTTTCCCCTGACGATAAAGAGCCGGAGCATTCCGGTATAAGTAGCGGCCAGGAAATGATCATTGCGCCAAACATCCTTCAGCAGATGGCCAAAGACTCTGCCCTGCGGAGTAAAGTGTATGGAACCATTGATCAGCACATTCATACGGATAAGAGGAGCCCGAACCCGCTGCAGCAGCTAAGTGGAGGGAAAACCTTGAGCCATAGTCTGATTATTCATAAGGACGGTACGGTTACCGTAGGGTCCCTATGGGCCAACCCGAAGGAAGCGGGGATCAGCAAACTTAAGGATGCGGAAAACCTGAAAGAACAGACAGAGGAGACAAGCGCGGCGGCGGAGAGGCGGCATGCCTGGGAGTCGGCGCTCCCTATTTTATCGAGAAAGCTGCTGTCTGCTTCGGAAGCCTCGCTTCAGGGGGCAGAATCCGCACCGAACCCGGTAGACGGGGTAGCCGCACATGACTTCTTGCACCAGATTCAGCTGATGAGGGCCAGAAGATCCAACAAATTGCTGTAAAAGGCTCAAACGAACAACCGCCTATTCTCCTGCATAGCATATAGCACCAACCTGCAGGGTGAAGAGAGGGCGTATGCAATAATGGGCATTCAGCTTATGGCGATACACTGGGTTTACCTGGTTTTTATTGTGTTCATTATTGCGCTGCTGATCCGGCGGCGTGATACGACGATGATCTGTGTGGCCGGGATTTTTGCTTTGGGTGTATTGGCCACAGAGACGCTCAGCGGCTCGGTATCAGGGATTTTCAACTCTTTTGTCTATGCGACCAAAGAGCTGTTAGGGACCATAATGATTATATCTATTATTGTAGCGATGAGCCGGATTCTAATGATTACAGGCATTAACGAAACCATGGTTGCCCCGCTTACCCGGTTTATGCGCACACCGGCGATGGCTTATTGGGGCATTGGACTCATTATGATGGTAACCTCTTTCTTCTTCTGGCCTTCGCCTGCCGTTGCGCTGGTGGGGGCAGTGCTGCTGCCGGTGGCTCTACGGGTGGGGTTACCTGCACTAGGGGCCGCTGTGGCCATGAACCTGTTCGGTCACGGTATTGCATTGTCCGGAGATTATATTATTCAAGGCGCTCCAAAACTCACCGCGGATGCTGCCGGTCTTCCGGTATCCAGCGTGATGGAAGCGAGCATCCCGCTGGTTCTTGTGATGGGGCTGGTAACCACCGTTGCGGCGTTCTGGATGATGCGCCGCGACCAGAAGAACGGCACCTGGAGAGATGGCCTGGTTACCCTTAAGGGCAGCACGGGCAAGCTGAGGGGGCCGGAGAGTGAAGGCGGGGAGGAACGGCCGGTTCTGCTGGACGCCCGGCTCCGGCAAGCGCTGGCTATCGCCATCCCGCTACTCTTCCTGCTCGACGTGGCGGCGATGTTCGCGCTGGGCCTGCAAGGCGGGGATGCCACAGCACTGGTGGGCGGCACTGCTGTACTGATTCTAATCTCGGTTACACTGATGGCCCACCGTAATCAGGGGCTGGAGAAAATCACTGCTTACCTGATTGAAGGCTTCACCTTTGGTTTCAGGGTGTTTGGACCAGTGATTCCCATCGCTGCTTTCTTCTATCTAGGCGATTCGGCGTTCACTGAGCTGTTCGGCAAGGTGCTGCCGAATGGCTCACACGGCATCGTGAACGATCTGGGCGTAGCCCTCGCGGATCACGTGCCGCTGAACGGCGCAGTGGGAGCCGTGACGATGACGGCGATCGGTGCGATCACCGGCCTCGACGGCTCCGGCTTCTCCGGCATCTCGCTGGCCGGCTCGATTGCCCAGCTGTTCGCCGCCGCCATCCATTCCGGCGCGGCGACGCTGACCGCCCTGGGACAGGTGGCCGCTATCTGGGTCGGCGGCGGCACCCTGATTCCGTGGGCGCTTATTCCTGCGGCTGCTATCTGCGGCGTCAGCCCCTTTGAACTGGCCCGGCGCAACCTGAAGCCGGTCCTGCTTGGCCTTATGGCGACTACGATCGTCGCCATGTTCCTGGTCTAGATTTCACCTTGGGGATAGATCCACTGTACAGCGATTTTCTGTAATGGCGCCTTCCACTTGGGTGAAGGCGCCTGATCCGTTACGATCATGTGGATTTCATCCAGATCGGCTATTTTGGCTACGGTACGCTTATCAATCTTAGAGGAATCGGCGACTACGATCGCCATCTCTGAGTTGCGGATCATTTGTCTTGTGAATACAGCCTTCTCGTAATCATAGCTTGTGATACCGTTCTCCAAGGAGACACCATCAACAGAGACAAAGGATTTATTCACATAGAAACCTTCCAGAACCTTCTCGGCGATCGGGCCGGATACCCGGAGATGCTTGGCGCTTACTTCACCGCCAATGAAGATAAGCTTCCCGTTGAACGTCCCGCGTTTTTGAAATTCAATGAGCAGCATAAGGGCAGGCACGGAATTCGTTAAGATGGTCAAATGCTGCTTGCCTTCCAGGCAATGAATGATTTGCAGCGCTGTGCTTCCTTCATCCACCACAATTACATCATTGTCCTCAATGAGTCCTGCGGCCAGGATGCCAATTTTGCGTTTAGCTTCAACATGAATGGCCTCTCTTTCCAGGAGAGGCGGCTCCACTTCAACCTTGAATTTAACCGCACCGCCATATACCTTTTTCAATTTATTCTCTTTCTCTAGCTCGTCGAGGTCTCTGCGGATCGTTTCAGTGGACACTTCGAACAGCAAAGAGAGCTCGTTTGCGATCACTTTACCTCTCTCATTCAGGAGAGTCATGATCGTCTCTTTTCTTTCTTCGCTGGCAAGAGACACCCTACCCTACCCCCTTCACGTTATGAACTATTATTATATCGGCTCTTCATTTAATAATAAAGGGCATTCATAACATCCTCAAGCACTCGTCTTTATCTATATAAGTTGAACTTTAGATTTTCATATTAGGATCTGGTCGTAACTGCGGGGAATGTTTGGACTTCCGGCCGCTGTTGTCTGCAGATTTCTTGATTTATACCGCTGTTCGCGGTGGAAATCCGCAGACTGTTTATGCTTCCGATGCGAGCTTTCCTACGGAAAGCTTTCAGGCGGTCGCTATCGCTCCTACAGTTCCAAACTTCCCCTCCGCACTCCTACCTTTTTTATGTTTTTTAAGTTCAACTTATTTATATTGCAATAAATTGCGGCCGTTATCGTTCATATCGAACAGATGGAATTTGTTCTCTTTGAATTTGATGTACACTTCATCACCAGACTCGATCTCCGCCTCATTGCCGGTCAACAGCCGGATCATCGTATCCAGCTTCCCTAACGGATCAATCACTTTGACCAGCTTGCCGCTGCCCAGGTGCTCAACCAGATCAACCTTCATTTTAATCTTCTGATGATCCGTCGGAGAGCAAATCGCGATATCATGCGGCCTGATCCCGAACTTAACGGATTTCCCCATATGCGCTTTATCCAGTCTCCGGTCAGCCGGCAACAGATATTCGAAGCCTTCCGTAACGACTACCTGGTTGCCGTTCATCTCTCTGAGCTCTCCTTGAACAAGGTTCATCGGCGGGTTGCCCAGAAAGCTGGCTACGAAAAGATTGACCGGATGGTTGAACAATTCATGTGGAGGCGCGTATTGCTGAATCTGGCCGCCGTTCAGGATGGCGACCCGGTCGGATATGGCCAGCGCCTCTTCCTGGTCATGAGTCACAATAATGGTGGTCACTCCCAAATTCCGCTGAATTTTGCGGATCTCGTCCCGGACATCCAGCTTCAGGCGTGCGTCCAAATTGGACATGGGTTCATCCAGCAATAAGATTTCAGGATTTTTGGAGAGTGCCCGGGCCATAGCCACCCGTTGCTGTTGTCCACCGGACAGTTGTGAGGGCTTGCGATCAAGCAAGTGATCAATTTGCAGGATTTTACTCGTTTCTTTAGCCCGTTCATACGCTTCCTGCTTGGGAATCTTCCGTTCTCTTAGCGGAAAAGCGATATTGTCTCTGACAGAGAGATGGGGATATAACGCATAGGACTGAAACACCATGCCTATATTGCGGTCCTTCGGCTCCACATGATTGACCAGTTTCCCATTGAAGTGAATCTCTCCCGAAGTCGGCTTCAGCAGCCCCGCGAGCATCATAAGTGTCGTTGTCTTCCCGCATCCCGAGGGACCGAGCAGCGCTACGAATTCGCCTTTGTTAATCTCGAGATTCAGGCCGTCTACCGCTCTGCCGCTGTCTTGCTTGCCATCGTATTCTTTTACAATATTTCTTAAGGTAATCATACTTGCTTAGCCCCTCCCAAGTTGACCTTCATGAATATCTTCTGGGTGAAAATGTAGAACAGAATGATGGGGAGTGTGTAGAATAATCCAATCGCTGTAATGAGGCCATAGTTCATAATCTGGTCCTCTTTGGTCACTAACTTGGACAAGTAGCCGGCGAGTGTAAGCATATCGTCATTGAAAATAAGCAGCTTAAACAGGAACCATTCACCGTAAGCTCCGAGAAAGGAAAATACAGAGATAGCGCCAATCCCGGGCAGCACGAAGGGAACAAGTACTTTCTTGAACGCCCGATAGCGGGTGCATCCATCGACCATGGCCGCCCACTCAATATCCCAGGGCACCTCGTCAAAGAACCCCTTCATAATATAGACCCGCCCAGGAAGTGAACCGGTAACCGCGACCAATAATACACCCGTATACGTATTGACCAGATTCATTTGAACGAGGATGAAAAAGGTTGCGATAATGAGTGTGATCCCCGGGAAAGATCTCATCAGAAACAGAAATTTCATCGCAGACACTCTTCCTTTGAAGTCCAGTCTGGAGAAGGCGTATGCCGTCGGTACAGAGATGCAGACTTCGATCAGGACAATCAAAAAGGAATACACAAGGGTATTAAGTACAATAGGCCATATTAAGGGGAGCTTCACCCCGGCATATTCAACAGGCTCTGTGAAGAAAGAAAAGTTGTCCATTGAAAACTGCCCTGTCGTAAAATTCATCGTCGCTGCCAGGAAATACCAGATAATCATCGCGATAATCGGCAACGTAAATAATGTCATATAGGTGTGCACTAGCAACTTCTTAAGCGTACTGGTCGACATCAGACTGCCGCCTTCCCGGATTAGTCTTCAATTCTTGAAGGTTTGATCATTTGGTCAAAATCAAATAACCGCAAAAAGAATAGCGTTAGGATAAAAGAGATAATTACAACAATCAGCGACACCGCTGCTCCATAGCCATAATATTTCAGATTGAAGGCCTGCTGATAAGCGTACAGGGACAAGGTTGTCGTATCTCTCATCGGACCGCCGTTTGTAAGTAGCATGATAAAGAAATAGGAGGATACAAAGCCGATCAGCTCCGAGATGGTAATATACATTAACGGCCACTTTAAGGTGGGCAAAATGATTTTCATAATGACGGATTTCTCGCTTGCGCCGTCTACTCTTGCCGCTTTGTACAAGTCCTCGGGTATCGAGTTGATCGCTGCGGACAAGAGAATCATACCGCCGGATATCGTGGACACGACAGTTGCTAGGATGACAATTCCCATTGCGGCCTTGGAGAACCAGGATACGGGATCGGACTCTACCCCCAGTTGAAGCAGGATGCGGTTGATTAGGCCACCCTCCGTAGGATCAAAGATATACTTCCAGAAGGTAACATAAACGACAGCGGGGATAATACTGGGAATGAGCCACAGCACCCTGTAGATGACAGCCGTGATTTTCCCCTTAAGGAAGTACTGGGTGGCAATGGATATAATCAGAGCAAAGAGCAGGGAGACCGATAAGGACAGGATGGAGAAAATAGCCGTATTCCATAAAATAGCCGGAAGATTATAGTCTGAGAATACTCTTGTGAAATTTTGGAGTCCTACGAATTTCGGCTTCATCGACGCATTCAAATCCGTGAAGGACATGGCGATCGTTGCGATGGCCGGCAAGACAAAGAAAACAAGAACCAATGCCGCGAACGGCATGATGAAGAAATAAGGGTACATCTTCTTTTTAAACGGTTTTTTATAGATAGGTTGAACTGTAGTGTGATCCATGCCGATCCTTCACCCGCCTTCATAATATGGAACAAGAGGAAACGGCTACGCAGTCCTACAAAGGACGGTATCCGTTTCCCGTAGAGTGAATCCCAGGCTGTTATTGTTCAATGATGAGATGATCGGAAGGTACGTTCTGCTTCGCATCCTTCTGGAACAACTCGTATGCCTGTTCTGCGGATTGGCCTTTGGTCAGGATGGCATCTACACCCAAAATGTAGGATTTGGTATAGGTTGCGTAATCCGGTTGAGCCGGACGGGTCTTCGTGAATTCGAGCAGGTACGCATGATCCTTATAGAAGTCCATTTCCTTAAAGCGTTTGTCTTCTTGCGCTTCCGGTGTTACCGGAAGTTTACCGCTGACCAGCGTGTGATTGATTTGCAGGTCCGGATCAAGTACGTGCTCGATCAATCTTTGGACATACGGCATCTTCTCGTCATCAACCGTTGGCCCCACGTAGATCATAGCGGGGTTACTGTAGGATACAGGTTTGCCGCCCTTTTCAGCAGAGGGAATAGGAATCCAGACGATATTCTTATTGAACCAGGTGTTGAAGCCTTCTAGGTCGTTCTGCATGCCATTCGCTTCACGCATCATCTGATAGAACTCGGTGCGGGCGAATTCCGCGAAAATCTCACCTTTAACAAACATAGGCGCTGCCTTATCCGTGTCTACATCGCCGATGGATTCGTTGATAATGCCGCGTTTCACTGCATCCGCCCAGAATTCATAGACGTCTTTGGTTTTTTTTGTCAGAACCATTTTATTCTCATCGACATTATAGTTGTAGTTGCCAAATGCGTAATTCCAGCCTTCAAAACGTGTATCTTCTACTGCGAATCCCATCTTGACCAGGTTCTTCTGCTTCGCTTCCTCAGCCAGCTTTTCGAGATCCCCGAATGTGAAGTCGCCGGAGTCCACACGCTGTCTTAAGCCATCGATTTGCTCCTTCGTCCAGCTGAGGCCTTCGAGTGCTTTGCGGCTGATGAATACCGGGGAAGCATCCATATCCTGAATAGCCCCATAGTAGTGACCGTCGTACTTCATGATATTGGTATAGGAATCCGGCACATTCTTGAATACTTTAGAATCCTTCACCCAATCCACATCACGGATGATACCGGCATTGAGCTCCCAGCCAATATCCACGCTGGAATTCATAAAGATATCGGCTACTTTTCCAGCCTGGGCCTGAAGAATGAGCTCGTCATCGCCGATTCCCGGCCACCAGTCGATCTTTACATGAACATTGTCAGCCTTCAGTTCTTCGTTCAGGCGCTTCTCCGCCTCGATGAAGTTGTCCTTGCGCGCTCCCCAAGTACTCTCACGGACAGAAATCTGAATCTCCTTCATCTTCGCCTCACCTGCCGATGTTGCCTCTGCCGGTTCGTTACCCGATCCGCATCCCGCCAACAGTCCTGTACTCAAGACTACACTCAAAGCAGTAACAACAAGCTTCTTCATTCCTCGAAGTCCTCCTTATGGCCTTTTCACATTTCTTGTTTTCCTGTACAAGCTTAGTATAAAGGGGACATGTAAACCTGGGATTAAAACCACGTATTATTTTTGTTTTGTTGTTGTTTAATATTGTTTTCGTTGTTTTTTGATCATTGAAAGTTGTTTTCATGTGGTGAAAGTTATGCCGATAGCTTCCTCAATAATCGTCAATGCCTGGTCCAATTGTTGCTGAGTCGTAATTAAGGGCGGGACAAGCGTGATGACATTTCCATTGGATACCTTGAAGCTCAGGCCTCTCTCCATACAGAGATACATCACTTTTTCGGTATGTCCGACCGCCTTTTCCTTCGTGTGCCTATTCGTTACCAGTTCAATTCCTGCCAGCATTCCTATGACACGCACATCGCCTATCGCTTCGTGCCTTTGCATCATCTCCGTAAGCCGCTGTTGAAGGTAAGCTCCCATTTGTACGGCATGCTCCAGCAAGCCGTTGTTTTCGATGAATTCAATGGTGGCGAGTGCTGCTGCACAGCCCACAGAGCTCTTTTCATGCGTATAATGTCCAAGTGAAATGTCCTGTGCCACATCCAGGCCTTCCCGGACAATAATTCCGGCCATGGGGAACACTCCGCCACCGAAGCCCTTGCCAATCACTACAATATCAGGCACGATTCCGAAGTGCTCATGAACGAACATCGTTCCTGTTCTTCCGAATGCCGTAGGAATCTCGTCCAAGATGAGCAGGACACCGTATTGATCGCAGAGCTGGCGCAGCCTCTGGAAGTAAGCTTGAGGAGGAATCTGCACGTCCGTACTCCGAACCGGCTCCAGGAGGATAGCTCCTACATCCTCTTCCCTCTCCAGCATGTACTCCAGATAATTAAGGGAATAGGTGCCATCATCGTGATCTCCGAAAATACTGCGGTAGGAATTATAGGGCATCATATGCTCCGACCCCGGCAAGAGCGGCCCTATTCCATTGCGGAATACGCCTTCTCCTCCCACAGAGATTGCATCCAGGCTTGCGCCGTGGAACGAATCCCAAGTGGATAGGGTCTTGAATTTGCCCGTTGCCTTACGGGCGAGCTTCAGCGCAAGTCCGATTGCGCTTGTTCCGCCGGGTGTGAATAATACTTTGTTCAAATCGCCTGGAGCCAGCTGGACCAGCTTTTGCGCTAACCGGATGGCTACCGGATTGGTAAAGCGGCGGGGCAGAAAAGGGAGATTTTCCATTTGGGCCATCACCGCATCCAGAACATACCGGTTCTTATACCCGACCTGATGTACGCTGTTCCCGTGGAAGTCCATAATCTTACGGCCATCCATATCTTCCAGATAGATGCCTTCCGCATTCGTGATGACGTTGAGGCATGGTGTCGACATGGACTGGTGCAGGAAATAACGGCTATCTTCTGCTAATACTTCCTTCGTTTCGGGACTGAGCCAGGCTTCTTGAAAGCTTCGCCGCTCTGAGGATAAGTTAATATCCCCCTCCGTTCTCGTATTGGCTCTAAAGTCCACAAGGCATATCCCCTTCCCCTAGCCGGCGGTTCACCCGTTCGATAATGTCTGGCAGATCAGATATCCGGTCAATCACATAGTGGGCTCCGTTATTCATGAATTGCTGTTTGGCAGCCTCGGCAAATTCCCTTAGGGCAGCAGGTTCCATTGCGGCGGTCTCTTCTTGCGTTAAGCCCAGCATCGAGCTGCCGTTAACGACACCCACCGCCCAGACACCGGCATTTCTAGCTTCCTGCATGTCGGAGGCCGTGTCTCCAACCTTTATGACCTGTGACGGCATTCCCATATTCAGTTCAATCATATTGGAGTAAATCATATAGGGATAGGGACGGCCCTTGCCGTTCACCGAGTCCGGCGTTACCCAATAGTCCGGTGCATAGCCTTTCTCCCGCGCATGCTTTGCTACAATCTTCATCATCGTATCGTTATATCCGGTGGTAGCGCCGATCTTCAAGCCCTCCTGCCGCAGCTGATCGACAACATCCACCACATTCCCGATGGGCTCCGAGAACCGGTGCAGAATTCCCAGCAGCTTCGGTTCGAACGCTTCGTGCATCTCGTCTACATCACTGTCTGTATAAGGACGGCCCAAGCGCTCTTCGAACAGCCTGCCGATCCTTGACATTTCGAGCATGGCCTTCAGGTGATCCCATTTCAACAGACCCATGGGGGCCCGTACCTCTGTCATAGTCGGTTCAATTCCTTTGGAATGGAAGATCTCGAGGAACACTTGAACAGGAGCCATGCAGCCATAGTCCACCGTGGTTCCCGCCCAGTCCATAATGATTCCTTGCACTCTTTTCGTCATATCAGCTCTCCAGTCGCAGGGTAGTTAGATAAGAAGCTGCCGCCTCGCATAACCTTTCAATATCCTTTATGTGCACATCGCCGATGGTTCCGATCCGGAACACAAGCGCTTTGCTTAATTTGCCGGGGTAGATGACGAAGCCCTTTTCTTTTAGAAATCGATAGAATGCTTCGAATGTAAATGATGCAAGATCCGGATATTCAAAAGTAGTGATAAAAGGGGAGTGGACAGCCGCGGGCAAATGGGCCTTAAAGCCTGCCTGCTCCATGAATCGCACCAGTGTCTGTTGATTCCTGGTGTATCTTGCACATCGCTGTTCGACTCCGCCTTCTTCTTCCAATTCAAGCAACGCCTGATAAAATGCCCGGACAACATGCGTAGGAGAAGTAAAGCGCCACTTGCCTGCATCGTTGTCCATTACCTGCCATTGATCGAACAAATCCAGGGATAACGATCTTGCTCGTCCCTTGCATTCGATAAGCTCACTCTTCTTGCTGATCACAAAGCTGAAGCCCGGGACGCCCTGGATACACTTATTCGCGCTGCTGACCAGATAATCGATGCCGAGCTCCCCGACCGCTATAGGCGTACCGCCGAAGCTGCTCATGGCGTCGACGATGGCTACTTTCCCATGATTCTTGATTACCTGAACGAGTGCTTCCAGCGGATTCAGAATCCCTGTCGTTGTCTCGCAATGGACGAAGGCTACATGAGTAATTAGGTTGTCCTGCTTGAGCACGGCGTCCAATTGGTCTGCACCGGGAAGCTCATCAGGTGCATATTCAAGCGTCCGATGCCGGATTCCAAGGACACGGGCGATCTCCTGGATGCGCTCGCCGTAGGCACCATTCGCGAGGATCAGAAGCTTGCCGTCACCCGGTACTGCGGTGCCTATCACCGCCTCTACCCCGAACGTCCCGCTGCCTTGTATCAGCACTGCGGTATACTCTTCTTCGGGTGCTTGTCCCAGCTGAAGCAGCCTGCTTCTGATCGATTGAACGATGTCCTTGTAGTCGCTATCCCAGGTGCACCAGTCTTTTAGCATGACTTCTTTAACGGATGAGGTTGTCGTCAGGGGACCGGGTGTCAGTAATAAATAGGGTTGTTCCATGGTTCCTCCTACAGGTTATGGACAAGGTTGCGTGCCCATTTATTTGAGCGGTATCTGAAGAATCCGATACATGCCTTCGATACTTCCTCAAGTGAAAACATCAGGTATACCCACTCCACCGGCCAGTGAAATAGATAAGCTCCAGCAAACACTAGAGGCAAGGCTATCAGCCATGTGGTGACCAGGACCAGATTCATCGTGTACAGGTTGTCGCCGCCCGCTCTGAACAGTCCGACAATCCATAGATTGTTCAAGAAGAACATGACCATAACGATTGCCTGAATGATCATAATATGACGGAATGACGACTGCACTTCACGGCTGAGATTAGGAAATAAGTGAACAATATATGGGCTCAGAATCAGAATTCCAGCACTCATGGCCAATGCGGAATACAAGGCGATCCGAGTGAATTTCCGGGCATAGAGTACCGCCTCGTTCCGGTCGTCCTGGCTGAGCTTCTGGCCGACCATTACTTTTGCGGCATAAGCAAAGCCATAGATCCCCATCATGAAGTAGCCGTTGAACGTGTTCGCCAATTGATAGGTCGCCAGCGCCGCCACGCCAATATGACCGAAGGCCAGCGCATACAGCATATTCCCGACCGACCACATGCCTTCATGGAACATGAGCGGCAGTGTGGTGGCATACACTCTTTTTACAAACGGCCAATGGAAGGAGAAGATCTCCCGCAGCGTAACGTTGACGTAGTACTTCCTTCCATAAACATAGCCTATTAAAATACCTGCGCTGAGAATGGATGAAGCAAGTGTCGCCCATCCCGCTCCAACAATGCCTAACTTGGGAAATCCAAGCTTTCCATAGATAAGCGTGTAGTCCAGCAGGACATTGACCAGCATTCCGATCATGCCAACCACCAGCATCAGCTTCATTTTTCCGATCGAGCCGAGTGCATTTCCGTATACATCCTTAACCGAATTGATCAGATAGACGAATACGATGACGGATACATATTGAACGCCGTAAGCAGCAACGTCCTTATCCTTGATAAATAGCGACAGGATGGGAGCTTTGAAGCAGGAGACTAATATGAATGCAGTTAAGCTGATAGCGACACTGGAGATAAGCATGAGTCCAAAGGCCTTTTTCACATTGGCGGAATCGTTTTTCCCATGAAATTGGGTGATGTAGGCAGAAATGCCGAAGATGGCGGACAGAATCATCCCGAGAATAAAGTTGATCTGACCTGCGGCGGCCATAACCGCTATGGCGGAATCGCCCATGCTGCCCACCATCAGCGTATTGATCAGCGAGAATGAATTCCCTATTAGCATCTGTAGAATCGAAGGCAGGACAAGCCTTTTCATGTCCCTGCGGAACTGCCATTCTAAGCTGTCCACCCTATTCAAGGGCTCCGTGCGGAAGGTCGGCCGGGAAAATAGGATTAGACCAGGCCACCTTCCCGTCAAAGTCCACGCATTCCACACGGATATATTGCTCGTTGCCCTCTATCCGGTAGGAGCCCTGGCTGACGGGAAGTGCCTCCTTGCTGTATATGTTGCGGCCATTGCCGGGATGTGTAAGGAATCTGATGAACTTGACCGGAGAGCATTCAATCTGCAGGAAGCCATCCTGCACCCGCAGGTCATAGATTTCAGGGCCGTTCGACGAATAATATTGACCGGCTTTTAAGGCATCAATGACAGATTGCTGCTCCAGCTTCTCCGCTTCAGCACACACCCATCCGCCGAAAAATTCAGAGATCGCAATGTCGATGTCACCGCCGTGTGCGTCATCCGAGGCGATCCCGTACACCTTGCGGCCGTGCTTCAGCAAATAGTCCCAATGATGAACCCCATATCCAACCGCCTCATCAAGCTCCGACTGATGGTTGTATATCTCGATGGCGAAATAGCCCTCCAGCCGCAGCAGATCCTCCGGCGTATTTCTGGACCATTCCGGATGATTCATAATGATCAGATTTCCCTTGTCCCGCATTTCACCGATCAAGCTTTGAATGGTGTCCAGGTCCTCGTAATCCGGCTTTGCATGCTCTTCGTCATGCCCGAACTCCTGGGCCGAATGCAGCGTCCGGTCGAGCAGTCCATGGATATGGTATTGCTGGCCTGTCTCCTGTCTGCTCATCTCACAAGCCATCTCGTAGCCGTCTATCATGATGAAGCGTTCATCATCATAGTCATCTGACTTGAAATAGATTTCATGATCGCTCAGGCACATAAAGTCATAGCCATTATTCTTATAGGCGTTCATTACCATTTCGGGAGAGTACTGCCCGTCGCTGCGCGTAGAATGTGTATGAAGATTGCCTTTATACTTGCGTTTCTGGTTGTCCAGAACAATCACCGGCGTCATCCTTATTCGTCCCCCTCCAGCAAATCTGCTACAAACACCGGATTGGACCACGCTACATTTCCGTCAAAATCAATGCACTCCACCCGGATATACTGCATCTCCGGTTCAACCGGCATCGAGGCGACAGTCAGGGGTTCACCGTTCTGATAATTGCCGACAAACGGCCCCCGGAGCGGGAATGCTTTGAACATAATGAATTTGCAGGGGGAGCATTCAATGATGAGTTGTCCGTCTTCCACCCGAAGATCGTAGATCTCCGGTCCGGTGCTGGAATAGAAGCTGCCTGCCTTAAGACTGGTCACAATATCATGAGGCGTCAGCGCTTCCGATTGAACCTGAACCCAGCCGCCGCCGTATTCAGGGAACGCCCAATTCCGGTCGTGTCCGTGGGAGTCGTCCGCAGCGATGCCATACACCCGTTTGCCGTTCTGCAGCGCGTGATCCCAATAAGCAGCTCCATAGGAGCTGACCGTAGACCATTCCGTTGCATGGTTATAGATTTCAACGGCAAAAAATCCGTCGTAGTTGACCATGTCCTCAAAGCGCGTCAGATGCCACTCCGGATGGTTGAAAATCACCAGATTACCGTGGGCAATCATCTCATCAATCAGCACCTGCGGGGACTGATCCCCCTCCCAGGGAATGGGAACCGGGAACCTCTCGAGATGCTGGAATCTTGGCTGCACAGGCTGTGCGGTGGGATCATCCAGAACTCCGAAGTGGTAGCCCGGGTCCTTATCAGGTACAGGGTTGAGCCCGCCCCGCTCCATTCCGGGAATCGTGATGAAATGGTCTGTATTGAACTCATCCGTTCTGGAATAGACATCATGATCGCTTATGCAAATAAAATGATAGCCCTTCTCCTTGAACACCTGGACAGTCTCCGCTGCCGGGAGTGAGCCGTCAGAACATGTGGTGTGGAGATGCAGATTGCCTTTATACACCGTTTTATTTCTTGCCAGGTAAATTTGATTCTTCATCTGCCATTCTCCTTACATTAGGAATTTGTTTTCTTGTGTTTTCATATTGATTCTTGTTGTTTGTGATCATCATACAGCCAGGCGAAATGGGTTTCAATCGAATTTAAATTATTTAACAGAGCGATTACAAACTTTACCGAAATCGAAAATAACTCCATCCAATAAGCCGTGATTTGACGCGGGAGTTACAAATGGAATGTATAAAAACCGTTGTTCTATCCATCCTAAAAAAGATTGAACAGTGAGACAGAAGGGAGCGGTTGACAAGATGAAGCATTACGAATCCAGCCTCCGGACCAATAGTACGGTAGATCAGGCGCAGGATGCGGTGACCACGCTGCATAACTCTGTATCCCAGGCGCTCAGCCATCCGAATGATCAGATGCTTATGCAGGCTGAGAACAGCCTAACGCACGCGGAGGAGGCAGTGAGCCATGCTCCGGAGGGCTCGATTGGGGGCCATGGGGTGGATCTGACCGAGGAAAGACTGGCTGATGAGAAAAAGAGGCTCGCTCTCGCAGAAGCAGCAAATAGAGGCACCAAACAGTAGATATTTGAAGCTCAGGCATTTCCGGTATTATCCGGGAATGCTTTTTTGTTATGCAAAAGTTGTTCTTGTAGAACCCCGAAGTAGCTAGATGAACTACGGAACCAAGTCGAGCAAATTGGTGGAATGAGAGGTAGAAATGCCTTTGAATTCGGCGCAGGTGAGCAAATTGGTGGCATGGGAGGTAGAAATACCTTTGAATTCAGCTCAGGTGAGCAAAATGGTGGAATGAAAGGTATAAATGCCTTTGAATTCGGCTCAGGAGAGCAAAGTTGGTGGAATGAAAGGTAGAAATACCTTTGAATTTGGCTCAGGAGAGCAAAACGGTGGAATGAGAGGTAGAAATACCTTTGAATTCGGCTCAGGAGAGCAAAATGGTGGAATGAAAGGTATAAATACCCTTGAATTCGGCGCAGGTGAGCAAATTGGTGGCATGAGGTTCTTGACAGCCTATAATCCCTTAATCTTTCAAGTGTCTACAAACGGGTTAATAAAGTGAACAGAACCAATTGCCTGCATCGAACGTACTATCTGAAAACCAACTAGTATCATTAAGGGGGCTTAGAGATGCCGGAAACCGCCGGGCACACGCCGAATCTGGAGACTGCAGAGGAGCTGAATGCCGCGCTTGCCGAAATTATGAAGTGGGAAAAGGAACAGAACCAGTTGATGATCTGGGACCGCATCACCAGGCTGCCGTTCAAGCTGTTCGATAAGCTTACACCGAAGTTTATTCACGAGAAGCTGGGCAAGCTGCTCGACGAGCTGGGAGGCTATATCCAGAATGGGGGCAACTATCTCGTAGCCGGTCGCAAGGTTGGGGTGTTAATGGAGACAGGGAGCCGCGCGGCCGGAGGAACCGGGAAGGGGCCATATCCGCTGGCGGTGATGGATAATGCTGCCCGGCAGCTTACAATGAGCAGCAGGAACGTCGCCACCGCGCAAGGAGCGACGACGGGATTCGGCGGATTGTTCACGCTGGCGGCGGACATCCCCGCGATTCTGGGCCTGTCCCTTAAAGTCATTCAGGAGATTGGCCTCTGCTACGGGTACAATCCTACAGATAAAGCAGAACGGATATTTGCCGTCAAGGTGATGCAGTTTGCCTCTTCGGATATTGTGGGCAAGCGAACCATCCTGAAGGAGCTTAATCTGCAGGCAGGTGGCGACGGCGATATTACTGCCGGAACCCAAGCTGCCGTGTCCAGGATTCAGGGCTGGCGGGAGGTCATCACGGTGTACCGGGACAATTGGGGCTGGAAAAAGATGCTGCAGGCTGTCCCTGTGGCGGGGATGTTCTTCGGGGCCTATATCAACCGTAAGGCGCTGGAGGATGTGGCCGAGGCCGCCCGGATGCTCTACCGCAAAAGAAGAATCATCGCCAGACTGGCAGAGATGGGTTAATTCCCATGCGAAGGAAGAAGTCAGAGTATATCTGCAAAAGCAAAAAAAGCAATAGTGCAGTGCTTCACGCGGCTGCCATTATTGCTTTTTTTGTTCAAAACATCTCTTAGGCGTCCGGATTAAGGGACTCAAGTCCCTTGCCCCCAAGGGGAATCAGCCGGGTAGGCTCAACACCTGCAATCAGCGGCTTAGCCCGCTGGATGGCCTCCCGGGTGGCCTCCTCCTGCAATGAAGCCGCATGGGCTTCCGCATGGCTCCATACCTCAGTAACCCAGAGGGTGTCAGGCTCACTCTCCGAGAGGTTAACGATGTACAGCTCACATTCATGAACTTGCTCCATTGCAGCTGCAGCTTCCAGAAGAATCGCAGCAAGGGCATCACGTTCACCTGGTTTGGCGGTGAATTTGGCAATCATTCCGAATTTGCTCACGTCCCGTCACCCCTTCAGGTTTAGCTTTACAATTCAAGGAACAGCATTTGGAGATCAGCTATATCTTATCAGAGATCGGGTGAACAGGAAGGCTATAATCGATTTTCGTCTACAATCAGCCTCTTGCAGCCATTCTTGCATATTCCTCCAGGAGTTACTATGATGAAATCATTCAATTTTCCGAAGGCGAAATCCTCCGGGAGAGGAGTGGGAGTAGGCAGGATGGATAATAGGGAACAAGAGAGGTCGTACGGGAAGCTGACCGGGCAGGCAGAATCTTTCATCCGGCTATGTTATACAGAGCTGGAGAAACCGGAGCAGCACATCGCGGAACGCATTCAGGCCATACATAAGGAAATCGAGCAATCCGGTACCTACAACCATACAGAGGAAGAGCTTGCCCATGGTGCAAAAATGGCCTGGCGCCAGAACAGCCGCTGCATCGGACGCCTGTTCTGGCACACGCTTGAGGTGAACGATGCCCGGCAGGCGGAGACTGCCGAGGAGGTGGCGGCGGCACTGCTGCAGCATGTGCAGCAGGCGAACAATGGCGGCCGCATCCGGCCTATGATTACGGTATTCCGCAGCGGCGGGAATCCGGAGAAGGCGGTCCGGATCTGGAATCACCAGCTGATCCGTTATGCCGGATACCCTGGACAAGGGGACCTTGCCCGTGCCGGCGATCCGGCATCGGATGTGTTCACTGCCGTCTGCCGGAGGCTGGGCTGGCAGGGCAATGGCGGAGACTTCGATGTGCTTCCGCTGGTCGTCAGCATTGGTGAAGAAGAACCGCGCTGGTTCGCCATTCCGCCAGAGCTGGTGCAGGAGGTCCCGCTGACCCATCCCGAGATCGAACGGTTCCCGGAGCTTGGCTTGCGCTGGTATTCTGTACCGGTCGTGTCGGATATGCTGCTCGAAATCGGTGGAATTTCCTATACCGCTGCGCCTTTTAACGGCTGGTATATGGAGACAGAGATTGGTTCACGTAATCTTGGGGATACAAGCCGCTATAACCGGCTACCGGCTGTAGCGGATCTGCTCGGTCTGGACCGCTCGACCAACACCTCCCTCTGGAAAGACCGGGCACTGCTGGAATTGAACCGCGCGGTGCTGCATTCCTTCAAGCAGGCGGGGGTCAGCATTGTGGATCATCATACTGCCGCCGATCAGTTCGCCCGCTTCCAGGAGCAGGAGAAGCAGCAGGGACGCCAGGTCTCAGGCAAGTGGGGCTGGCTGATCCCTCCAATGTCACCATCCTCTACACCGGTTTGGAACGATAACACCCTGAAGGAGCTGAACCTTAGCCCGAGGCTGATCTATCAGCAAGCGGCATACGCCCATTGGCTGGAAGAAGGCTCCCAGAGGAGTCCAGACTCTAAGATCAGTTCAAACGCTGAGGCTGCTCTTGAACCTAAGCCGGCTTGCCCCTTTCACCCTCCTCAGAATTAAGGGGAAGGTGAGACGAATGTTTTCATGCGGTGAATATGCTATTATGGACACAAATAAGTGATGAAATGAGATGATCTCTTGATCGGACGCAGCGGAAATCCCACACTAAATGAAAAAACGTTTGAGCGTGCAGAGCGGTACTCCGGGCAGGAACGCATGAGCATTAACGGAACGGTCAACAAAACCTTTATCACACTGACCATTCTGCTGGCAGGGGCGTTCAGTGCCTGGTCGATGTATTTCAATGGACAAAATGTAGGCCCTTATGCCGTCGGCGGTGCACTAATCGGGTTCGTGCTTGCCTTGATTATCAGCTTCAAGCCGACTGCTGCACCGTATCTGGTGCCTGTCTATGCGCTGGCTGAAGGCTTGTTTCTGGGTGCTATTTCAGCAACATACGAAGGCCTGTACTATGGAATTACTCTGCAGGCAGCCTTATTGACGCTGAGTATATTTGTCGCTTTGCTGCTTGCCTACAAGACAAGAATCATTAGAGCGACGGAAAAATTCAAGCTCGGCATATTTGCTGCCACAGCCGGAATTGCCATCGTCTATCTGCTGAGCTTTGTGCTGGGAATGTTCGGTGTAACGGTTCCATATTTGCACAGCAACAGCCTGATCGGAATCGGCATTTCGGTCATTATCGTTATTGTGGCTGCGCTCAATCTGGTGCTGGACTTTGACTTTATTGAGAACGGCGCACAGCAGGGCGCTCCCAAATACATGGAATGGTACGGAGCATTCGGCCTTATGGTCACACTGGTATGGCTCTATGTAGAGATTCTCAGACTGCTGTCTAAGCTGCGGAGCCGGAATTAAGGACAGCAGTGCTGTAAGCAGCGGCGTAACCAAGGGTTCCACAAAAACAGCTGATCCCGTCTAATAAAGGCGGGGCAGCTGTTTTTTTATAATACAAAGGCTTCTAGGCTCTGCATGGAAAATGGATTCGAAAAATTTTAAATATAGGCTTGATTTGTGGGGAAAGTCCTTGTATACTTCAAATCAAGATAGTGATTGACCAATAACCTAGATTAATCATCAAAAACCAACATCGCATCAGAACACATATCCGCAGAACAACAGGAGGCCAGCATGACAAAGCTATCGGGAGGCGCACGGACGAAGGATGAAGCGACTTCAGTCAACCGGAGGGAGCAAATTCTGGAGGCGGCTGTGGTTGTATTCGCAGAGCATGGCTATTTCAAGGCTACTACTGCACAGGTGGCAGAGAAAGTGGGGATCTCCCAGCCGTACATTTTCAAGCTGTTCAAGAACAAGGAGGAGCTGTTTGTAGCGGCGCTGGACCGGGCATTTGATCGGACGATCCGCACGTTTACAGAGGTGAAGGCTTCGGGGGAAGAATTGCTTCGGGAATCGATCCGGGTATATGAGCAGATGATGGAGACCCATCCAAGTGAAATCATTCTGCAGGTGCAGGCGCTCGGAATTCGTGATGAAGCCATCCGCCGGTCTATGCAGACAGGAATGCACAGGGTGACAAGCCTGATGGAAAGCAAGTTTACTGCAGCGGGGATCGCTCATCCCGAGGTAGAAGTCAGTACATTTATGGCGAATGGTATGCTGTGTCATATTGCAATGGCGCTGGAGATGCCTGATCTGAAACCTAAGCATCTGGAATAGACGGGGGAATCAACCAGCCCCGGGACTAAGGGCTCTGCCCTTAGTTGTCCATGCTCATTAGGTAGTGATTAATCAATAACAAATAACAAAAACAAATTGGAGGAATAACTAATGATGAACAAAACAACGAAGGCTATCGTATTGGGTGCAACGGGAGGAACAGGAACGGTAATCATCGCCGAACTGTTGAGGAGAGGGATCGAAACGGTTGCTTTTGGACGGTCATTGCCGAAGCTGGAGCAGTTCGCGGCAAAACTGGGCCACCCGACTGGGCTTAGTCTGAGAACAGGAGATGTGTTCAAACCGGAGGATGTATTCAAGGCTGCGCAGGGAGCGGATATTATTTTTCACAGCGCGTCGGTGCCTTATAACGAAATGAGCACCAGACTGCTTCCAATGGGTGAGGCCGTGATGGAGGCGGCGGACAGACTCGGTGCCCGGGTCGTTGCAGTAGACGGAATTTATCCTTATGGACGAAGAAAGGATGAGCAGCCGATCACGGAGGAATTCCCCAAGAACCCGCATACCCAAAAAGGCAAAACAAAGCTGGAGTTCGAGCGGATGTTCTTCAGCGCGCGCTGGAGCCATACCCAAGGCATGATTGTACGGCTGCCTGATTATTATGGCCCTACTGCCAATGAGGCTTCGTATCTGGGTTCAACGCTTGATGCGATTGCTGCCGGCAAACCGGGAATGTTCGTCGGGAATATGACGGTTCCTCGTGAATATGTATATCTGCCCGATGCAGCGGTGATGATCGTGGAGTTGGCCCTCCGGGAAGAGGCCTATGGGCAGAACTGGAACATTCCCGGTGCAGGTACCATCTCCGGCCGGGAAATTGTCCGCATCGCCCGGATGGCAAGCGGCAAGTCCAAACCGGTCATCCCGGTGGGGGCCTTTGGTTTATCGCTGCTTGGCCTGTTTGTACCGGTCATGAAAGAGATTGTAGAGATGCTCTATCTGACGAAGGAACCGCTCCGCTTAAGCGGACGGAAGTATGAGCGTCTGGTCGGCCCGATTCCGACGACTTCATTCGATGAAGGAATCCGGGAGACGATCCAAGCCATTCAGAGCCGTCAGGCCAAATCTTTATGAGCAGCAGGCTCATACATCCCGGTCCCGATCTGCATGCAGGGCTCCCCTTTGTATAATCCGGCGCTGCTTCTGTATAGTCAGGGTTCTGGAACTATGTTACTATTTATGTCTATATCCAAGAGGGAAGTGAGCTACAATGATCAGCATTACGATTCCAACGCCGGATGTCACCATTACGAAGCAGGCGAATCCCGTACTGAGCCATATTTATGGATTTACAGATTTCCACCTGATTACCCGGGAACAAGGCGGCATCTTCATGTTCTACAATGACAAGGATGAGCTGCTGTTCGTGGGTAAGGCCAGAAAGCTGAGACCGCGGATCAAAAAGCATTTCGAAGATAATGTTTCCGTGATGAAGCCGCACCGTGATGAAGTGACCAAGATTGAAGTTTGCATCGTCGATGAAGCCGTCGACAGAGAGATTTACGAAACGTACATTGTGAATAAGCTTAGAGCTAAATACAATGTGGAGAAAGTGCTGTACAAATAAATCAAGTATAGCTGAAGCGCGGTCCCCGGGATTGCGCTTTTTTGTTGCCCATTTATCTATCCTCGGCATTTACCTGAAGTTTAAAGTATCCAGATTCTGTACAAAAAAGTGCCTATAGCATGGGCAATTATTCCTAAGTTGTTGGTTAATACTTCCGCCCAAGGGAAATTAGGCCTTTGGATACATTTGCGAAACTTAGATACTAAGGCTCACTTACATACAGGTAAAATCAACTATAATAAATGCGTATAGGCTCGACATATTTTGACATATATAATGAGGTGATAGCATAGATGGCGACTCCTTTTTTCAAGAAAAAAGACATGGCGGACAAGCAGCCCAGGCCCGGCGTGGTTCAAAAGGTTCAATTGGCGGAAGACCCGCCTGAGGAAAAGGAAACTTACGAAACGAACGAGAGCCTGTCCAGCCTCATTTCCATAGGCAAAGCGCAGCTGGACAAGAAGTCACTTGATTTGATTTTTGCAGTAGAGCAAATGATCCAGGCCAGAACGCATGCGGATACAACCAATCATGAGCTCCAGGACCGGTTGACGCATACCAGCGGACATGTGGAGCGTTTGAACAAGGACCTGAAGAATCTGAACAAGGTGATTGAGGAACGGGAAAGAAGCATCCTGGAGCTGGAGCATAAGCTGGTAGAGCGCAACCTGAAGGTGGATCAGGTCATGGAGGACCACCGTGAATTGCACACCACCCTGTCTTCAGAAATGGACGAGCTCAAGAGCACCATCGAGCTGGAGCGGCAAAAGTATACGAATCTCGTTCAGAAGCATAATGATGCCATTTCGGAGAAGCTGAAGAAGATGAACGAGCTTGAGGAAAAAATCGGACGCCTTGAAACAGAGAACGCCCATATGAAACAGAAATACGAAACGGTCCGGCAGGAGAAAGCCTACCTCTCCAGCATGATTAACGATTTCACCACGCGTATGACGGCTCCTTTTGGAGGAAGTACTCCCCCGGCAGACCGCACAGATAACGGGACTACATAATTACTATGCCTCTTTTAGAACAAGATTCCGCACTGATGATAGAGCTGCTGGCGCTTGAGCCTATGCAGGATAGCTATCAGATGGAGGTAGGTCTAACCCATAGCGGCGGATTCACCCGAAAAGTTCTCCTCATCGATGAATATACATATCTGCAAGTGAATAGCATACTGGGCTCTTATCAGGAACACAGAGTACGGCTGTCGATTTACCCCAAGTGGGACCCCTTTCGCCGCAAATATTTCAGCTCTCTCACCAAGATGAACAGAACCTGCTCCGAGACTCTGTATTTTGCCTGCTCAGAAGATTTCGTCTCACAGCTCCTTGAGTTGAAACAGCAAACCATGCCGTCCGATGAAGCGAATACGGTTCAAGCAGTGGTTCCTGTGCCCGAGCCTGAACAACCACAGCCGCCCAAGCGACGTGCAAGCGCCTTCCGGGTTACCCGGCCTATTGTAACGCGTTGCATGTTGTTCAGCCTGTTATTCGTATTATTTTTTCTGCGGATGGATGACACTCTGCTCAATAGTGCTGAAGCGCATGAAGACTTCACGTCGCCGGTGGACAGCAGTGTCCCTGTGCCCTATGTCCCTGTAGTTCATACGGCATCCTTTCAGAGCGCTCAAGCTGAAGCTGTGCCGGAAACAGAACAAGAACCGGCGCCGGTACAGAGTGCGGAGCCAGAGGTGCAGAACCCGACAGTTGAAGAGATGGAGCTGGACGGAAGCCGTTATGAGTATAGTCTGCCGAAGGGTTATGTAGCTTTATCCTTTGATGATGGCCCATCCAAGTACACTAAGGAAATCGTCGATATTCTTATGGCGTACGGAATAGCGGCGAATTTTCTGTTCATTGGCCAGAATGCCCAGCAGCACCCGGAAGCGGTCCAATATGCCAATGCACACGGAATGCCGGTGGGCAGTCATTCCTGGGATCACAGCGACATGACGAAGAACAGCAGCGGGGAGAACCATAACAACCTGTTGCGTTCCGTTCAGGTACTGGAGCAGAATATAGGGAGGCCGGTGACCGTATTTCGTCCGCCTTATGGGGCTATCAACGGTTCTCTGGCTGCAGAAGCCGTCAAACAGAACTTGAAAGTACTGCTCTGGAACCGTGATCCTGAAGACTGGAAAGCACAGACCTCGGAGCAAATCATCCAATATTTTTATCATACAGACCCCTCCGGGGGCATCTATCTGCTGCATGAAAAAGCAATAACAGTCAAAGCGCTGCCTGCCATTATAGAATATCTTAAGAAAAAACAGCTGAAGTTCGCCATTTTCAAATAATGGGCGGATGCTTATGCCAATCCAATACAAGCGTATCCGATCCTTTCGGGTACGCTTGTATGTCTTTCACAGGGCTGTCCGGCTCCGCTGAAGCCGGAGAAGCACTGGAATCTTCTTGTTTTAATAAAAAAAATTTGAGACAATAAGTGCATGTTGTTAGACGGAGCCCTGCAAGGTAGAATGAATTGAACTTTAATGTTTTGAAAAGAGGATAAATAATGAATAAACAATCCATTTATGGATTAACTTTGGAACAAATGTCGTCATGGCTCGTGGAGCATGGTCATAAGAAATCCCGCGCGTCCCGGATATGGGACTCTCTGTACCGCCAGCGGGTTACGGATTTCGCGGAAATGACCGAGGTGAACGGCGAGACAGTGCAGCTCCTGTCAGAGCATTTTGTCTTTCAAACGATGGACGAGCATGTGAAGCAGGAGTCGGCGGATGGCACCATCAAGTTTCTGTTCCGCCTCAAGGACGGCAACCTGATCGAGACTGTACTGATGCGGCAGAAGTACGGTTTGTCCGTCTGCGTCACAACACAGGTGGGCTGCAACATCGGCTGCAGTTTTTGCGCAAGCGGATTGCTGGCGAAGAGCCGCGATCTGTCCAGCGGAGAGATTGTGGAGCAGATTATGAAGGTGCAGCATCATCTGGACCGCGCAGGTCTGGATCAAAGGGTCAGCCATGTGGTAGTGATGGGGATCGGCGAGCCGTTTGATAATTTTACGAACCTGCTCAATTTCCTGACTATTATCAAGAGTCATAAGGGACTGGCGATTGCCGGCAAGGGCATCACGGTGTCTACAAGCGGTCTGGCTGACAAAATCAGAGAATTTGCTGATGCCAATATGCAGGTCAACCTGGCTATTTCTTTACATGCTCCGAATAATGAGCTGCGGACACGGATTATGAAGATCAACCGGGCCATTCCTATAGAGAAGTTAATGCCCGCTATTGATTACTATCTGGAGAAGACGAACCGGAGAATTACACTGGAGTATATTCTGCTTAAGGATATCAATGACCAGCAGGAGCATGCCCTGGAGCTGGCCGAGCTGATCGGAGACCGTCGCCAGATGGCTAACGTGAACCTGATTCCGTACAATCCTGTAGATGAGCATAGCCAATACCAGCGGAGCGAGCGTGAATCCGTGCGGGCTTTCTTTGATACGCTCAAAAAGCAGGGCGTCAGCGTAAGCACCCGGCTGGAGCACGGCGTAGATATCGACGCCGCCTGCGGTCAGCTGCGCAGTAAGCAGATCAAGAAAGCCAAGGGCGCCGCTGCTGAGAGCGGCGTGGCCGCCGGGTAACCCAGGCAGCTGACGGGACGGAACAACGGCAGAGATGCCGTTAATGCAGCGCCCGTAGTATAGCGTTACAAAAGGGCGGTGCCCCGTGTTCACATACGGGGCACCGCCTTTTTTGGGATTAACCCGCTGACATTTATGTTTTGGGGGCCCGCACATTCAAACGTCAGGTATAAAAGACGCGGCAATGCCCGAAGCTTATGAGGACACCGGTAAGCCGATGTGGCTGTCTAGCATTAACCCCTGATTCTTACAGACTTTTACAAAAATCAATAGATGGATTTGATCTGTACTTGTTATAATACTAGCGTACAATCCGGAAGATCCCGCGATAATCCGGCATTTTCCTGGTAATTTGGTCTGCAGCGGGCAACTGAGGGAGCCTCTGCCATGGATTGTATGATACAATAGCCAGATGAATGATGAAAAGAGGAATGTGAAATGTTGACATTTACAAGCTACACCGTGGAGAACGTAAGAGATCCATTTAATATTTTAAGCGGCAAGCGGTACGAGTTTGTTATTAATCTGGAAGTGCCTGAGGATGATGAGCTGTACGAAGAGAATGGCTTATCTGCACGGGCCATCGTGAAGGTGGAGGAAGAACAGCTCAGCATCGTCAGCTACGATCTGCTGGAGACCACAACCGGCCGGATTCTTGATTTTGATATGGAAGAGGACGAGGAAGCAGCCTTAGTCTTGTTCTGCAAAGAGCACCTGCCAGCTTAAGCCGGAGTGGACAATAAGCTCCGCCGGGTAGATCACGAACCAACAGACCGCACCCCTTTCGGAGGGGACGGTCTATTTGTCATACACGTTTGCCTTACAGACACCCGCCTACATAATAGTGAATCTGTTTGTTCCACCAAGGCCAGTCATGGTCAGCATCATGCCCCCAATAATCAATCTGTGCCGCAATACCTTTGTGCTGGAGCAGATCCTGGAGCAGGCGCGTCTCATGAAGCATCTCGTCTTCATAGGCGCCTTGTCCGACACAGAGGATGATCCGGCTGGCCCGGTAAGCGCTCAGGTAATGTTCATCGGTCAGGCCTGGCAGGTAATGCAGCGGCGAGTTCAGGTAGACGGTCCCGCTCATATATTCACCAAAGAAGTAATGGGTGGAGTATACGCCGCTGAGGGCGATTAGTGTATCGAAAACGTGAGGATGGCGGAAAAAGAAGCTGGCACTGTAGTACGCGCCCATGGAGCAGCCGGAGACGAGGATCTTTTGGTCGCTACCGCCGTTGCTTGCCTTGCTGGACTCGAGGATTCGGGGGATCAGCTCCTGCATGATGTATTTGTCGTACTGCTCATGGCGCTGCACCTTGTCCTCATGATTCCAGCCGCCCGAGAAGAAGGTTTCCTCATCCAGGGTGTCGCAGGCCCAGATCTGCAGCTTACCCGCATCAATGAACTGCGAAAGGGTCTGAATCATGCCGGAATCCTCATATTGATAGAACCGACCCAGTGAAGTCGGGAAGACCAGCATCGGTTTCCCCGCATGGCCGTACACTTTGTATTCCATATCTCTGTGAAGGTGCCTGCTGTATTCTTTATGGTAGCTTATCCTCATGCATCAACACATCCTATCCCTCTTCAACTTGTTGAATATAGCCCACGATGTCTCTGACTTCCCCCAGATCCGCAGAACGGAATTGATAGGCGCTGTTCCCCATGGCACGGCTGAACACTTCTTCAATCTCCGCATAATGGACAATCTTGTCCCCAAAGGCACGGTAAATGTCCTCATGGCTGTGAACGTAAGGCTTATGCCGCTTACGGCTGGCATAGCCGGTATAATACTTGCCTTCAAACGGTCCGCCTACCTCATTGTGAACAATCATGCGCGCCCATTCTTCATACACATCCACATCGTATGAATAGTTAATCGCATCAGTCATCCATGCCCCTGGAGGCCGCATATTCACTTCAAGGGCAATGATCCGGCCATCCTTGTTCGACTTGAACAATTCGATATGGAAGAAGCGCTCTCTGATATCAAAGGCCTGGAGGATGTTTTTTCCCGCAAGCTCAACCTCGGGACTAATCTCCTTCAGACAGAAATAGTAGAGGTGATTGTCCGTATTGACGACATCCATCACGCTGTTCTCGAACAGGTGGCTGACTGCGAACCGCACGTTGCCGTCGATATCCACCAGCCCGTCATAGGTCAGAATCACGCCGTCAATGAACTCTTCAATAATAAAAGCGACATCTTCCGGCTTCGTGTCAAAAAACTGCTGCAGCTCGGCCTCGTTATTGATCTTATAGGTCATGCTGGCCCCGGAGCCCAGGTCCGGCTTCACCACAAGCGGAAAGCCGGTGCCGCGGATGAAGTCATCCACACTGTCGCGGGTGGTTCCGGTGGAGAACTGCACGGTGCTTACCCCGCTTTTGCGGAAAAACTCTTTCATTTTGGATTTCTGCTTCAGGTTGTAGACAAAATCAGTCTTAGTGCCGTAAATGTTAAAATCCGTGCGGATCGCGGCATCCTGCTCCAGCCAATATTCGTTCAGGGATTCGAAGCGGTCGATTTTGCCGTACCGGTGAGTGAAATAACCCACAGCCCGTAGAATCTCGTCATAATTTTCCAGACTGCTTACCTTGTAATACTCGGTCATTGCCGACTTCAGCTTGTCCTCCAGCTGATCATACTCGGCATCACCGATCCCAAGCACCGTGGCTCCCTGCTGCTGAAGGTGGCTGCAGAAATCGGCGCTGTTCCTCGGGAAATGAGGCGAAAAGAAAATAAAGTTCAAGCGGACCAGCCCCTTCGGCAATATGGTATATTTCTGCGTTTTAATTCCGACTTATATTGTATGATTAATTCAATCTACCAGCTTCGGCCTCTTCCGTCAATCCTTTAGCCCCGGAACTGCGCTGCGCCAATTTTTGATTCAGTCTGGCCAGCAGTCCGCTGAAGGTATGGCAGTCCTCCGAAGACCAGTCTTCAAAGATCTCCCCATACCGCTCCAGACGGATGTTCCGCGCTTCCTCCAGCTTGCGTGTGCCAAGTGGGGTGATCTCAAAATAGCTCGATCTTCCGTCCATCGGGTCGGGTACCCGCACGGCATACCCTTTGCTTTCGAGTACACTGGTCTGCCTGCTGATCGTGGAGGTGTCGAGTCCGAACTCTTCGGCGAGTGCCTTTACCCCTATCTTCTTGTGGTGGGCCAAATGGTAGAGCAGCGTATATGTCGAGCGGTCCAGCCCCCCATGCTTCTTGTCTAGAGAGGAACGGCGGATGAGTGTCATCAGCTCATTGTTAAGGGACTCCAGGTTTTTTTCATCCATACGATAGCTTCCTTCCTTTACGGATTACTTTTCTCCATTATTATAGTGAACATACCGGACTACAAGCAAAATCCGCGTCTATTTATGAAAAGGAATGAAATAAGTCATATTGACTTTCATTAATGTAGTTGTATAATACACATATATAACTATTTAATTGTATCATACACCCATATGGCGGAGAAGCCAGACTTTAGTGTATTGTGCTTCACGGAGGAGAGAACCTATTGAAGACTCAAACTGTTCGTAATTCATCCTTTTGGTTGATTATTTTAGCTATTTTTTTCGGGAATTTCATGGCCATCCTGAGTACCACCACCATTAACGTAGCATTTCCGGTATTTATGAAGGACTTTCATGCGGAGATTGGGACCGTGCAGTGGATGATTACAGGTTATCTGCTCGCTACGGGTGTGATCGCGCCGGTGGTGGGCTATTTCGGTGATAAATGGAGTTACAAATATCTGTATGTGTTCGCCTTATCGGGATTCACCCTATTCTCCGGACTGTGCATGATGGCCTGGAACATTCACTCGCTCGTGACCTTCCGTATTCTGCAGGGGGTGTTCGGCGGGCTGATTATTCCTACTACAATGACCATGATCTATCAATTTATTGAAAAGGAAAAGCAGGCGTTCGCAATGAGCCTGTGGAGCTTGTCCTCTATGCTGGCACCTGCCTTTGGCCCGACACTAGGGGGATGGCTGACCGGATATTTTGGCTGGGAATCGCTATTTATGATCAATGTGCCGATAGGGATTATTGCGATTGTGGTTGCACTCAAGTGCTTGCCGTTTCAGCGAACCGCTGGTGAAAGGAAGACCTTTGATCTGCCGGGTTTTGTAACGGTTATTCTTAGCAGTGCGTTCATTATTCTGGCTTTTAATAAAGGAAATACCTGGGGCTGGACCTCCTGGAAGACTCTGACCCTGCTGATTATCGGAGCTATAGCGCTAACTTATTTCATCCGCAGAGAGCTCGCTTTGACAGAACCGCTGCTGAATCTTAAGGTATTCCGGCAAAACCGGTTCACTTACAGCCTGATGATCAACTGTATCATTACCGTTGCCCTGTATTCCGGGACGTTCTTGATTCCCGTCTTTCTGCAGGACATTCAGCAGTCTACTCCGCTCGCAACAGCACTGGTCCTGCTGCCGGGTTCCATTGCCATGGCTGTCATGTCACCGGTTGTCGGCAAGCTCTACAGCAAGACCGGGCCGTTCTGGCTGATTCTTGGCGGCATCCTGCTGCTGGTCGCCTCAACCTGGGAGCTCAGCCATATCACACTCGCCACTACCCATGTTCAGCTGGCTTGGCTGATGGCGGTGCGCAATGTCGGGATTGCTCTGGCCTTCATGCCGGTTACGAACGCCGGAATGTCTTCCGTGCCGAAACAGATCACCGGTCATGCTTCTTCTGTTACCAACTGGGTACGGCAAGCCACCGGGGCGCTGTCCATCGCGATCTTCAGCTCGCTGCTGGCTTCGCGGGCCTTGACGCACCAGAAGGAGCTTAGCGGCGGAACCTCAACTGCTGCCGGCTTCATCAAGGCCCAGGGTATGACGCTGGGTGTACGGGATGTATTCCTCATCGCAACCGTGATCGGGATTCTGGCAATTCCCTTGACCTTTCTGCTCCGAACCGGAACAGCCAAACCGAAGGCTGCTGTACTGAAGGTAGCTTCCGTCAAGCAGGAGGCGAATAGCTAAGTGCTGTGTGCCGGCAGGAGACCAAAGGCTGACTTATCCAACAGCAAACCGCCCCAGCAGGTTCTTGACAGACCTGCTGGGGCGGTTTAGTTATACCTGAATAGATGGAGAGCAGTCTACTGCAAGCTGATCTGATAATCCTTTTTCAGATAAGAACGGATTCTCTGGAAATCTGCTGTGTTCAGGTCAGTCAGCCGTTTGCTGCGCTCCCGTCCCAGAATGATGCCGATGGTCTGGGCTGCCAGTGCAGTGGTGGGCATGATCCTTGCGCTGCCGTAGGCTTTGATGCTCGCACCGACATTTTTCCCGGCTACAAGCACATTGTCATAGGATTTCAGTTCAAAGGATCGCAGCGGCAACCCGTAACGGTCCGGCTTGCCAAAGCCGATTCCAGTGGGAATCTTCCGGGTCCCCTGCAAATCGACGGGGTACCCGCCAATGCTCACATCATCCCAGAACATCCGGCTGGACATTAAGTCCGTGTAACCCAGCACGTATTTGGTCTCATAGCGGTTATAGTCACGGATGTAGAGGTACTCCGGGAACCCGTTCAGTTCAGCGTTAGCGAACCCGGGGATATTTAAGCGCAGGAAGTTTAGAATAGAAGGGGCTTCGGCTTTGCCCTTCTGTACCGCTGCTGCCACAGACTTAGGGTCGGAAGGATTTACATCGTAAATCAGCAGGGCATTGATGATCACCTGGCCATTTTTTTGATAGGCGGCATTTAGCCCGCGTAACCTAAGCTGCTTGTCCTTGGTGGAGTATCTTTTGGTGATCTTGCTGAATCCGGTGGCGAAGTGCAAATCCACGTAGGTATTGGGTCCATATTTGTTGCGCACATTCGTCAGCGGATAGTTCTCGAGAATGGACTCATGCAGCTGGTTCCAATTCACATTTTTGAAATTGAGCATATATGTAGCGGCCATGTAATCAGGCTTCTTACCGTGGTCAATGGACTCCATTCCCGGAATCCGGGCTTCCTTCAGACGTCCGCTCAAGGCATTGAAGTCGGTATTTTCTACCCAGTATCGGGACCTGATCGTAATCGGAGCTTCGTTCTTAACGTGATAGGTTAGGGAACTCAGCGTCTTTTCGCTGCCCGCCGCCTTCGTGTCAATATGGTCCAGAACAACCCCGCTCTTCAGCGGAATGCCTTGCATAATCTTGTTATAGTACTTTTGGAAATCGGCTGCCTTCAGAATGGTTCCTGCCTTGTAGCCATTGAAGAGACTTTTGATCTCACCTTGCACGAGACTTCTGTGCTTGTTGTCGTTCACATCATCGAGAAAAAACATTTGCCCTTGAATTAGTTCACCGCCTGGTTTGCTGCGGGGATCAAGCATCAGCACTTTCAGGCCGGCCTTGACGGCTTCCCTGGCGAGCAGTGCGCCTTGAATTTCGCTTCCAATGACAACGACATCATAGCTTGGAGAGGTCATGGAAGGGACAATTGACTTCGCTGCCGCCGTTGTAGTCGGGTTTGATGCCGACAGCAGAATCAGTGCAGCGGCCAGACAGCTTGTAAAGCGATGGAATTTGGGGGAATGCATAAACATGGACTTCTTGTGCTCCTGACTGTGTATGAGATTTAATATCATTATTGTAAATCAATTTTGGTTATTTATACTAGGATGGATATTGGCAATTTTCTGCGGAAGTGCTTTCTTTTCGCATGTTGGCCGATTATGGGGTAGAATACAGTAAAGCGAGTAAAAATAGGAGTTGTGTACATGTCGAATGAAGAAGTGTTTTTGACGAAAGAAGGTCTGGCCAAGCTGGAGGAAGAGCTCAAGGAGCTCAAGGGAGCAGGGCGCAAGGAGCTCGCGGCCCGGCTTAAGCTGGCCATAAGCTACGGGGATCTCAAGGAGAACAGTGAGTACCACTCTGCCAAAGAAGATCAATCCTTCATGGAGACCCGCATCATGATTCTGGAGAAAATGCTGATTAAAGCGCAGATTGTAGACTCCAGCAATATGGATCTGAGCACAGTCAGCGTAGGCTGCATCGTCATTCTGAATGATGTGGAATACTCCGAAAAGATCGAATATAGAGTGGTCGGTCCGGCTGAAGCCGATGTGCTGGACAACAAGATTTCGTACGAAAGCCCTCTGGGCAAAGAACTGCTCGGCAAAAAAGTAGGCGACATCATCAGCGTGAACGCACCAATGGGCATCATCAAATATGAACTGCTGGAGATCAAAATGCTGTAAGCTGAAGCTCCTGAAAGTTAAATCCCTGCCTCCCGTATGATTAGGGGGCAGGGATTTTTTGGGTTTGGCCAGGGGAGCCCGGCTTAGATTAGGGTGTGGCCGCCTTCCACATGAAGCACTGTGCCTGTAACGAAGCCGTTACGTATCAGATAGAGCACGCCTTCGGCAACATCTGAGGCTGTGCCTACGCGCTGCACAGGCAGCTTGGCTGCGATGCTGCTGTAAAAAGCACTGCGGGCCTCTTCCGCCATGCCTGCGCGGGAAGGGGTATCGATGATGCCCGGCGAGACGGTGTTCACCCGCAGCGGGGCCAGCTCCAGCGCAAGGGTCTGCCCCAGATTGGCTACGGCTGCATTCACTGCGCCGAGCACGGAGGACCCGGCCATGGCTTTGAAGGCAACGACGCCGGAGAACAGAGTAATGGAGCCATGGGGGTTCAGGTTCGGCGCACCGTATTTGGCGGCATAGTATTGGCCCCAGAACTTATTGTCCATCAGCTGGCGTGAAGCACTGGTGGCTGTAGTGAGGAACGGGCCCCCTTTGGTTTCGGCTGCGGTGACCACCAGATGGTCAAAGGCCCCCAGCTCTGCGAATAAGGACCGTACCTGTTCCTCGTCCGTAACATCCAGCGTATACGTAATTGCTTTTGCGTCAGGTCCAAGTGCTGCTTTGGCCTGCTCCAGCTTCTCTGCGGAGCGGCTGGCCAGAACCACCTCCGCACCTTCTGCAGCAGCAAGCTTTGCGGTTGCCAGACCGATTCCTGAGCTGCCTCCGATAATAACTATTTTCTGTCCTCTTAACATAATAATTCCTCCTCTAAATTGAAACTGCCTTGTGAGGAGAGTATATTCCTTATACTTCCTTTAGGGAAGTAGTTACATTCTGTACATACAGTTACCGTAAAGATAGTATTGTGCTGATGCTGAGCTGCCGGGGGTAAACTTTTTTTGGGAAAACGTCTGCTTAGAGGGCAAGACCGTATCTTTTCAGCTCAATAAAAATGCCTTCCAGCTGTTCGCCCTTCTTCGTCAGGGTATATTCTACGCGAGGGGGCACCTCGGGATATACGGTGCGCATAAGAATGCCGTGGTTCTCCAGCTCACGCAGCCGCAGCGCTAATGTCTTCGGGCTGATTCCTTCCAGAGAACGCAGCAGATCACTGAAGCGCATGGTGCCGCCAATCAGCAGATCACGAATAATCAGGAATGTCCATTTGGTTCCGATGACATCCAGCGTTTTGGCGATGGGACAAGGCTCGCCGGGGGTTCCTTTGGTCAGAATGACCGGCTCGGTGAAGTCCATTTCAGTCAACCTCCTGTGGTGATCACGATTTATGTTAATCATACCACAATAGTATCCTTTGGGAAGTTAAGACGTTCATAGGCTTTTACTATTAAGCATATTGCTTCCATGTCTTAGACGGCATCCGCCGGGGAGGGGTATAGTAAGAGTAACTTTTTTAGCAGAGGAGTCCTCGCAATTGATTCAACAGGTGTTGTCCACTCTGGTCGAGGTGATTGTCCCGTTATCCATCCCGGTCGTATCGGGTGCGCTGCTTGGACGGTTCAAGAACCTGGATACCAAGCCGCTGTTAATGCTGTATCTGTATTTCCTGAGTCCCGCAATTATTCTGGATACGCTCGCTACAGCCAAGATTTCTTTCGATGATGTATACAAAACGCTTGCCTTCTCGCTGCTAAATCTGCTGGTGCTGTGGGCGCTGGCCCGTCTGATTGGCAGAGTCCTGAAGCTGGCTGCGCCGGAGGCAGCCGGCCTGACCCTGATCTCCACCTTCACGAACAGTGTCAATTATGGCCTGCCGCTGGTGCTGCTGGCCTTCGGTCAGCTGGGGCTCGACAAGGCTTCGGTCTATGTCATTGCCCAGATGGTGATTGTGAACACGATCGGGGTGTATTTTGCGGCAAGATCACAGTTTTCTATCCGTAATGCCGTCCGCTCGGTATTCTCCCTGCCGGCGATCTACGCGGCGATTCTGGCTCTGCTGCTGCGGGCACTTGGCCTGCATATGCCGCATGAGATTGCTTCGGGGGTGTCGATGGTAGCCGGAGCTTATTCCCCGGTGGTGCTGGCCATACTGGGGGCCCAGATGGTCCGGGTACAGACTGCGGATGTTGTACGCAATGTACGGCTGGCGTTCTGGACAGGGTTGTCGGTCCGTCTGCTGCTGGCCCCGCTGACCGCCGCGCTGCTGCTGTACCTGTTGAACATTTCGGGAACGCTGTTCGCTGTGCTGCTCATTCTCGCCTCCATGCCGGTTGCGGTCAACTCCGTGGTGCTGGCCGAACGCTTCGGCAGCTCGCCTACGCTGGTATCGCGCTGCATTCTCTGGACCACACTGGCGTCCTTTCTCGTGCTCCCGATCTTAATCTCTATCGTTGGCAATGCGTAATTCCCTTCTTGAGGTTCTGGGGATGCCGCCAAGCACCATGGCCGGAAACCGCACCAAGCCCTCCTTTCAGGTGAGAAAGGAGGGCTTGGTGAATCGGACGGGTCCCGAATTAAAAGTCGAAATGGTCTGGATCGGGACCCACCCGTTGATCCTGGTTAAGCTGGTCGATCCGGTCCATGTCTCCAGTGCTCAATTCGAAATCGAACACGGAAGCATTCTCGGTTATCCGGTGCGCCTTGGTAGATTTCGGAATGGTAACAATGCCGTGCTGCAGATCCCAGCGCAGAATCACCTGGGCTACAGACTTGCCGTGAGCCGCGGCGATCTCCGCGAGTACAGGCTGATCCAGCAATTGCCCCTGCATCAGGGGTGACCAGGCTTCAATCTGGATGCCCTGCTCCTTGCAGAAGCGGCGCAGCGCCTGCTGGGACAAGTAGGGATGCAGTTCCACCTGGTTGACCATCGGCTTAATCTCCGCATCCTTGAGAATATCCTCCAGATGATGAATCTGGAAGTTGCTGACCCCTATAGCTTTGACCCGTCCTGTCTTGTATAAGGTTTCGAGCGCTCTCCAGGCCTCCTTGTATTTGTCCTTCACCGGCCAATGAATCAAATACAGATCGAGGTAATCCAGCCCCAGCTTCTCCAGACTGGCCTCATAGGCGGCAAGCGTGGCCTCATACCCGAGATCGGCGTTCCACACCTTGGAAGTGATGAACAGGTCTTCGCGGACCAGCTTATTCTCAGCCAGAGCCTCCGCGATAGCCTGACCCACGCCCCGCTCATTCTGATAGACGGCAGCGGTATCCACGCTCCGATAGCCGTGGGCAATGGCTGATTTCACTGCCTGAACCAGTTCTGCCCCTTCCTCCACTTGAAAAACTCCCAGCCCGAGCCAGGGCATATTCACTCCGCTGTGCAAGCGGATCGTATCCTGTAAATGCTGTGCCATAATGAAAAAACCTCCTGAATGGATATAGTATGAGTACGGATGATCTTTCTACTCTACGGTGAGCTGATTGGCTGTAAGCCGAATTAAGGTGAGTGGCAGTGGCAGTGGCAGTCAGGTACTTAGGCAATCATGCTGCCTTGTTCAGAAGCTTATGCTCATCCCTGCTCTCCAGAGCACGGCTCCAAGCGGTAAGAATGACTGCGCCGAATACCATGAGGGACCCGACCCATGCGGTATGAATCAGTCCGATATGATCTGCGACGAGGCCTCCAAGATAGGCCCCAATGGCGATGCCAGCATTGAAGGCGGCAATATTAACGGCAGAAGCAACATCCCGGGCGCTTGGTGCATACCGGTCGGCCAGCATCACCACAAAGACCTGCAGCCCCGGCACATTCATGAAGGCGAGCAGTCCCATGAAGAAAATAGTGATGAGGGCAGCAGCCTTAAAAGGAGCAGTAAAGGTAAGCACCAGCAGAACCACTGCCTGAAAGGCAAACATATAGAACAAAGCGTTCATCGGCTTGCGGTTGGCCGCTTTCCCTCCTATGATATTGCCGATGGCAATGGCTATACCGTAGACAAGGAGAATGACGGCAACCGTCTGTTCCTGAAAGCCGCTGATCTCATGCAGCAGAGGGGATAGATAGGTGAAGACGACGAAGGTGCCGCCGTAACCAAGAGCTGTGATGGCAAAAGCCAGCAGCAGCCGTCCGTTCGTCACCAGCTTCACCTGGTCCCGCAGCGGGGTTCGCGTGCCCCTGCGCAGTCCGGAAGGAATAAGAATCAGGTTGGCGATCAGCGCGACAATGCCAACTGCGGCAATGGCGATAAAGGCGGCCCGCCAGCCGAGCTGCTGCCCGAGGAATGTGCCCAGCGGCACTCCGGTTACGGTCGCTACCGTAAGCCCGGTGAACATGATAGAGATGGCGCTTGCCCTGCGGTCCTCGGTCACCAGATCGGCAGCGATCGTAGAGGCGATGGACATGAACAGGCCGTGCGACAGCGCGGATATGACCCGGGCTACCAGCAGGACGGTAATACCGCCTGCAGTGGCCGCCAGGCTGTTACCGGCAATGAAGAGCAGCATCAGCGCCAGCAGCAGGGTTTTGCGGGAGACGGCTGTGGTCAGTGAGGTCAGCACCGGCGCACCGAAGGTAACGCCCAGCGCGTACAGTGTTACGGTTAATCCGGCTGTCGTCACGGATATATGCAGGTCATCAGCGATGAGGGGCAGCAGCCCGACACTGATAAACTCGGTTGTTCCAATTGCGAATGCACTAATGGCTAGAGCCAGCAGTGCGAGCGTACTTCTTTTTCGATCCAGGGACATGATATTCACTCCTACTATGGTAATCACCGGCCGGTAAGTGCTATTATGAATTATTATAGCGATTAAGGGTAGTACGTACTTTTAAGTAATATAGGTACCAAAAAGTAACTATAGACCAAGCTTAGGGAATGCTTCCGAAGCCAGTTTGTACGAAGCAGTTCAGTGAAGAATGATAACAAACTTTCAGGAGGGCTGATCATGGCCAAAAAATATAATATATCGGTTGAAGCTACACTCGAGGTGATCGGAGGGAAGTGGAAGTGTGTTATCCTCTGCCATCTGACGCATGGTACAATGCGGACCAGCGATTTGAAGCGTCATATGCCGAACATTACACAGAAGATGCTGACCCAGCAGCTTAGAGAACTGGAGCAGGACGGCATAGTGAACCGCATCAGCTACAATCAGGTGCCGCCGAAGGTGGAGTATGAGCTGAGCGATTACGGGCGCACGCTTAGCTCCATTCTTGATTCCTTATGCGCCTGGGGAGAGCAGCACATCGTCAAGGAGTATGGGGATAAATTCACTGTGCTGGAGGACAATGTACTGAACCATAAGAAGACAGAAGCTCACACAGCTGTTATGGAGTAAAAGAAAACCCTACACGCGGGCCGCCTGCAGATTCAGCAGGCGGCCCGCGTGTGCTGTTTGCAGCAAAGTAAAGGGACCGGCTGCAACCTTTTAGCAGATGATCCGTCTGGAAGGAAGAAGAGGGCAAGTAAGGCTTGTAAATCCAACTAAGAGGTGACCCGAATGAAGAAAAATACATTGAAACAAATCACATTATCGGCAGCAGCCGTACTCACTTTGACTTTTGCCGGACAGAGCTTCGCCGCAGCCGCGACGTTCCAGGATCTCTCCAGCACACCGGTCAAGGATAAGATCGCCGAATTGCAGCAGCGAGGCGTGATCCACGGCGTAAGCGATACGCAATTCATGCCGAATGCGACAATTACAGCCGCCCAGGGAATTCAAATGTTCGTTAACGCTTTTGGTTTGAATATAGACCTGCTCAATTTCGTGAAGGCGCCCCAGGCTACCGACTATTTCGCTAATGCCCACAACGATGCCTGGTATGCAAATGCACTTATTATTGCAGCTAACAACGATATTGGTTTATCTCCTGATCTTAACCCTGCGAAGAACTGGACCCGTGAGGAGTTCACCCATCAGCTGATTCTGACGATCGAGAAGCACAGTAATCTGCCGATGATCAAAATCATGCCGGTAGACATTGCAGACCAGGCAGAATTCACCAACGGTTTTGACGGCTCCATTCAACGCGCGCTGGCGCTGAAGATTGCCAGTCTGGACGGTACCGGCAAATTCCATCCTTCTGCCGGCATTACCCGCGCCGAAGCTGCGGAGATGATCTATAACGCTTTGAAATATATTGATGCTCATCCGGCCCCGGCCGGTGGCCTCCCGGAGTAAGGCGGTTCCCGCCTGTCAGTACGGCAGCAGCAAAAACCGCAAGCCCCATGATAGGGAGCTTGCGGTTTTTGCTGCTGAGTACAGGTAGCTGCCGCAGAATATACAGCGATGATAGGGCAGGGCATCCCCGATATTTGAACAAAAATGAAACTCCTATGAAAGACCGGGAATATTCATGAAAATACTTGAAATTCCACTTGTCCGGAACGTAGTAGAGCGTGTAAGATATACAAAGGTTTTAAAAAAATATGAACAACTCATATAATCTTGGGAATAGGGCCCATAAGTTTCTACCGGATAACCACTGCAATTATCCGACTATGAGTGATATAGCGCATCTAGGGTTCCGTTTTTTTGTGCCATGGCATAAAAGAAGCTGGTCCAAGCGATGCGGACACATGTATGTGTTACACCACCAAGGGACAAAAACCCAGAAGGACAGATTCACTTGAGAGAAGCGCTCAAGGGGATCTGTCTTTTTTTATAGACAAGGAGAGGTTGGCTGCAATATGAAAATACTAGAGGAACGCATTAGACAGGAAGGTCTCATTTTGTCGGATACGGTGCTTAAGGTAGACTCGTTTCTGAATCATCAGGTGGATACGCAGCTGGTGCTGCAGATTGGCGAGGAGTTCGGGCGGATTTTTGGACACCAGCCGGTTACCAAGGTGCTGACCGTTGAAGCCAGCGGCATCCAGTTCGCCATGGCAACAGGAATTGCACTGGGGGTTCCGTTCGTGTATGCCAAGAAAAAGAAAGCCGTTACCCAGTCTGAGGAGGTCTATTCGGCCCCGGTCCATTCCTTCACAAGGCATGAGGATTACCAGATCAGCATTTCGCAGAAATACCTGGGTCCGGATGATAAGGTGCTGATTGTTGATGATTTTCTGGCTACAGGTGCGGCGCTTGTGGGGCTGGCGGATATTGTGAACGCATCGGGAGCAGAGCTGCTGGGTGTGGGCTGTGTGATCGAGAAAAGCTTCCAGGAAGGGCGCAGCCTGCTTGAAGAACGGGGTATTGCTGTTCATTCTTTGGCAAGAATCTCGTCGATGTCTCCAGGGGAAATCCATTTCATAAATCACCATACAGAAGAAACCATGAAGGAGAGTGCGGGATGTTAAGCAAACAGAAAATATTTGCCTTGGGACTACAGCATGTGCTGGCGATGTATGCCGGAGCTGTCATTGTGCCGCTTGTTGTCGGAGGGGCGCTGAATTTAAGCGGAGCACAGATGGCTTACCTGATCGCCGCGGATCTTTTCACCTGCGGGCTGGCTACACTGCTCCAGATTATCAGCAGCAAGCATTTCGGCAGCGGGCTTCCGGTGGTGCTGGGCTGTACCTTTACGGCGGTAAGCCCGATCATTGCGATTGCTTCCGGTTCTAACCTGGCAACAGCCTACGGAGCGATCATCATCTCTGGGCTGTTCGTCGTTCTGGCAGCCCCGATATACGGCAAGCTGTTGAAGTTCTTCCCGACAGTCGTTACCGGTTCCGTGGTAACAATCATTGGCTTATCGCTGATTCCCGTCGCTATGAACAATGTGGCGGGTGGTCAGGGCAGCGCTGATTTTGGAGCGCCCCGTAATCTGCTGCTTGGTCTAATTACACTGCTGGTAATTCTGGCAGTGAACCGGTTCACGACAGGCTTCCTTCGATCGGTATCTGTCCTGGCCGGACTCGTGGCCGGAACTGTGATCGGCTATGCCATGGGTCTCGTTCACTTCTCTACCGTGGGCAGCGCATCATGGGTCAGCATTGCCCGCCCGTTCTATTTCGGATGGCCTGAATTCAGCATTACCGCAATCTTTACGATGATTATTGTCAACATCGTCTCCATGGTTGAATCGACTGGCGTGTATTTCGCCGTAGGCAAAGCCATAGACCAGCAAGTCGAGCAAAAGCAAGTCGTAAACGGCCTGCGCTCCGAAGGCCTGGCCATCATGCTGGGCGGCTTGTTCAATGCCTTCCCGTATACGGCGTTTTCCCAGAACGTGGGCTTGCTGTCACTGACCCGCGTCAAGACACGAAATGTTATTTTTGCAGCCGGCGGAATTATGGTCGTCCTTGGCCTGCTTCCGAAGCTGGCGGCGTTGACCACCGTCGTGCCAAATGCGGTGCTCGGCGGGGCTATGATTGTTATGTTTGGCTCGGTGGCCGCGTCCGGGATGTCCATTCTCTCCGAGGTCGACTTGCGTAAGGACGGGAATCTCTTGATTGCTGCGTGCAGTATTGCTGTGGGCCTGGGGTCCGCAGTTCTGCCCTCCATGTTCGATCAGCTTCCTGAGTTCGCCAGAATGCTGCTCCAGAATGGGATTGTCTCCGGCTCGCTGACAGCTATTATTCTGAATATCTTCCTATCCAGAACGCAAGAGAGTACAGCACAGGCTGCCGCAACACCTGAGGTAAAGTGAAATATTCCAGGTTCTCAATTCTAAAAAGATTATCCGCCGATTCCGAAATAGAATGGAATCGGTTTTTTTTGCTTTTAACACTAAAGCGTTTCAAGGTATAATTTGCTAATCCCGGTGGGTGATTATTTCGGATTCAGGAGACACTATGAGAACTATAAGGCGCTATTGCATAGCGGGCTTGGTATCCATCCGGATAGTGTCATGGACAGCTGGGTTCAGAGAGTCCTATGAATATATTGCCAATTATAGGTCCAGGGCATAGAATTTAATGGGGTTGTAACAGATATATATATATTGATAGGGATGGAGTCAAGCATGAATGACAAAGTCGTAATGCCGCTGTGGACCTTTTGCCTGTTCATTGTGGTTATGAACACTACTATGTTCAATGTGTCACTGCCCACCATTATTCAAGATCTGCATATTTCAGCTGATCTCGGTTCGTGGGTAATCTCGGGCTACTCCATTGGTTATGCCTTGTCGACGGTGATCTACAGCAGATTGTCTGATCTGGTGCCCATCCGCAAGTTGCTGACCATTGGCCTGACAACGCTGGGCCTGGCTTCGGTCACCGGATTGTTTGCGCACAGCTTCAATGTTCTGCTGATTACCCGGATTATGCAATCCGCCGGTGCCGGCGTCATGGCGGGTCTGGGGCTGGTCCTCGCCAGCCGGTATGTGCCGCTTGCCAGGAGAGGTGCCTCCATCGCCATGATCTCTGCAGGAAGTGCCATGGCTTTCGGGCTGGGTCCGATTGCTGGCGGTCTGATCAGCCAATATCTCGGCTGGAACGGATTGTTTGGCATTACTTGTCTAGTACTGCTTGTTTTGCCGGTGCTGCTCTATTTGCTGCCCAAGGAACAGCCCAAGGCGGCGGCGTTTGACCTGTACGGAGCTTTACTTACGGTTATCAATGCAGGAAGCCTGCTCGTAGCCGTAACCAGTAAGTCCTACATATGGCTTGCCGGAAGTGTAGTCTCATTCGGGATTCACGCTGTCCATCTCCGCCAAGCCCGGAACTCCTTTATTAATCCCGAACTGCTCCGGATGTCCGGTTATTTAAAGCTCACAGCCATTGGCTTCAGCATTTTAGTGCTGAATCTGGGTAATTTATTCCTGATGCCGCTTGCCCTGGCCAGCGTGTACCATCAATCGGCGCTGATGATTGGCCTTTTTATTGCACCAGGCGCGATTTTGTCGGCATTTTTGACCCGTTTTGTCGGCCGCTGGATCGACCGGTATGGAAATCTGCGTTTTCTGCTCATCGGCCATGGTGTGCTTGCCGCTGTTATGGCGACTTTTGCCCTGAGCCTGTCCGCGTCGCCGTTCGTGCTTTTGTTCGGGTACCTGTGCTTCTCGCCGGCTTTTTCGGCAACCATGGCATCCTTGAACAATGAAGCCTCCGGGATCCTGCCGCGCACCTGGATCGGATCGGGGATGGGGCTTCTGCAGCTGATCCAATTCTTCGGAGGATCAGTCTCTGTTGCCGTCTGCGGATTACTGCTTCATGCCCAGCGGGAAGGGGTACCATCGAGCGCTTACAAGCATGTCTATGGACTTCTGCTTGCGGTGAGTCTGTGCTCTCTGGGCCTGGTTCTCTTCTATAGACGATCCCGCGGGCCCGGGTTGAAACGAAATGGTGCTAACGACGTATCAGAAACATAATAGTGTTCAGGAAGGATGAGGAAAAAGTGGATCAGGGAATGAATGTCATTCTGTTTGAAAAGATGCCGGATGGCGAACTGCGAATCATTGAGGAGCGGACCTGGAGCATGAATATGATTACGGCTCTGGAGCATGTCAATTATATTGTAGTCGGCAGCCGGGAGTACGAAGCCGTGGAAGGACGGCTGAATGTGGATCAGGGCAAGCTCGAACTACTGCTTGTCCCCATGCGTACGGAAGAATAATGTCAGGAGAGGAGGGTCTCAAATTGGCAAAGGATGAACAACAAAAAGAACCGGCGGCTTCCAGATTATTCACCCCGGACGGCAAACCGATCCGGGTATTGTCCACGTCCCTGGGTATTGCGCTGCTGGCTAATGCTCTATTTATTCCAGGGGGCGTAGGTGCAGCCGGGAGCAGCTCTGCAGATGAGCCCACGCTGGTTTCGTGGTCTACCGAGGAGGTCAAAGCTTATTTTGACAAGAATGTAGACTGGAATATCCCTTACCCGGATGAGAATGCTGGAGAAGTGCTGCAGGAGGGCCAGGGGGTAGTCACCTCGGGGGGCACAACGGTCATCAACAATTACGGCGGCTATAACTCTGGCTTCGGCTGGGATGATCTGCTGCTGTACCACATGCTGTTCAACAGCGGCTCTTTCTATTCTTCAAGAGGCTGGTACAACAACCGCCCTACCTATTATGGAGGCACGCGGAAGGTCTACAAGGCACCCAGCTATAACAGCGGCAGCTTTCAGAACAAGCCGGTGCCCGGCTCCGTGGTTAAACCGCGGACCTCTACCTCGTCCACCGGTTCGATCACCAGAAGAAACACTTCGAGCAAGGCCGGAGGAGTCGGAGGCAAATCCAGCGGTCTGAGCTCAGGCAGCAAGTCCAGCTCCTCGTCAAAGTCCAGCTCCGGCAAGAGTTCAGGCAGGAGCGGTTTCGGCGGATGAGCCCGGCAGACAGCGTCTTTGAGTATATCGATCAGTCGGGGCTGGAACGGGCTCCACGTGTAGAAGAGCTGCACGGGCTCGGATTCACCTGGGCTGACCTGGAGGATGAAGAATACTGGCTGGATGCAGTTGCCGTGATGCGGGGCGAGACCTACAAGGAGCTGGAGGAAGCCTCGGTTAAGCTCTGGAGTATCCTCGACAAGGCTGTCCGTTATGTCCACCAGCGGCATGATTTGTATGAATTGCTGGGTATTCCGCATGTCCTGTGGCAGATGCTGGACGACACTCCGCTGCCGGAGCCGGGGCTGATCAGCCGCTATGCCAGATTTGATTTTGCCATAGCCGGCGACGGTACGATCAAGCTGCTGGAACTGAACGCCGATACGCCAACCGGGTATGTGGAAGCTTCCATCGCTACACCCTGGATTTGCGGGAAGGCCGGAGTGTCGAGCCCGAATACGGGCATGAAGGATCGCCTGGCTGCTGCCTGGGGCATCGAGCAGCCGGATACGGCGGCCTGTGTTGCTTATGGAACACATCAGGAGGATTCCGGCACCATTAAGGCGCTTGTTGCGCACAGCGGTCTGGATATCCGCTGTGTCGACTGCCTGGATTTGTGGATTGATGAAGGGACAGTCAGAGATGCGGAGGACCGGGTCATCAAGCGGATGTTCGCTCTTTATCCCAAGGAGTGGATGGCGGTGGACGATGGCGGCGAGGCGCTGGCCTACGCCATCGAGAGCGGGCAGCTTCAGCTGTTCAACGGTCCGCACAGCATCCTGCTGCAGTCCAAAGGACTGATTGCCGCCGTGTGGGGGATGTATGAGCTGGGCCTGCTCTTCGGCGAGGAGGAGCGTCAGGCGATAGCCAGTTATATCCTGCCAACCTACAATAAGCCTGTATTCTCCGGCAACTTTGTATCCAAGTCCGTCTTCGGCCGCGAAGGCGGCTCGGTACGGATTTTCGATGACAGCGGATCGCTAGAGCTTGCCGACGAGGACGGCTTCGACAGCAGCGTGCTGTTTCCGACGGTGTACCAGAAGCGGGCGGAGCTGGCCCGGATTCAGACCCCTGAAGGGGAGCTTCACCTGCTGACCGGCATGTTCGTGATCAACGGCGTGCCATGCGGGCTATTGGGCCGCGCGGGTGGACCGATTACAGGCAATGCCAGTCATTTTATCGCGCTAGGAGTGAGGGGGCTTGAAGATGAACAAGGATAGAAGTCGCCGGAATAGAGGGGGCCGCAGGCTCCATTCAGGAACAATGCTTGGCATGCTGCTGATGGCAGTACTGCTGCTGAGCGCATGCTCGGGCAATGCGAACAGTGTGTTTCATACCGATAAGGAGACAACGGACAGTGTAACACGGGTCCCCTGGGATTACCGGGTGGTTGAAGGCACAGTTGGAGATCTGATCGGCAGCGACATGACCGTATTGCCGGACAATGAGCTGCTTCCGAACGACGGTAATTATGCCACCGGCGACAAGATATGGACCTTACAGTTCATGGATGCCGAACTGGTGACGGATGCCGATCAGAAGAACGATATCCGCCTGTCTTCCTGGGATACAATTAAATCGTATGCCGACCAGAAGACGGCCGCAGAAGATTTGGCCCGTCTGAAGGTATCCATTACTACGGATGTGGATCTTGTAGGTGTATACAAAACCAAGTACAAGGATAAAACCAGAAATTTTGCTGTGGTTGAGCTGCCTTCGGGCAACCGGATCAAGCAGCCGATTGATGATAAGCGCTATACGGCGCTGGAGAAACAAAAGAAAGCCTCTGTTGTGCTGGAGGAAGTGCATGATTTCGCCGATTATGATTCGGCCTACGCAAAATTTCGGGGGTGGGCAAATTGACGATTGTGATTAACCTGATTGTCAGCGTGTTGACAATCATTCTGCTGCAGGTACTCGGGATGGTAGTGTTCAGCCTGATGACTCCATTCAAGGACATGGAAGAATTGAAAAAAGGCAACGTAGCCGTAGCTTTGGCGCTCGGTGGCAAGTTTCTGGCCACGGCGATTATTCTGGGCGTGGCCGCGTATACGAATACCTCAATCTGGTTCATGATACTCTGGTTCGCGGTTGGATACGTCTGCCTGATCGCTGCATACTGGATCTTCGAGCTGTTCACACCGGGCTTCAAAATATCCGATCATCTGCAGAAGGGGAATGTCGCTGTAGGCTTGATGCTGTGCCTGGTTTTCATCGGGACAGCGTTCGCCGTCAGCAGTCTGATCATTTAAGCCGATGCATTTTCTACTGCGTCTCTCTGGAAAGCTGATGCGTCTAAGGAAAAAGTCCATTGGGCTGGTCATCCTGGCCTTTATTGTGATGAGTGCAACGATTGCCTTTTTACTGGAGCCAGGAACTTTCCATAACTGGTTTAATGCCTTTTATTGGGTCATGACGACGATGTCCACCGTAGGTTATGGCGACTTTTTTGCCAAATCGGTGACGGGAAAGCTATTTACCATGTTTCTGTATATTTTCGGCATTGGGCTGCTCAGTTTGGTGATCGGGAAGATTATTGATTCCATGGGGGAGTTGCAAAGAAGGAGGGGAGCCGGAACCTTGAGCTTTCATGGGAAAGACCATGTGGTACTGATCAATTGGAACCGCAAAACGCAGGCTGCCGCCGATGAGATTCTCTGCTATTCGCCGGACTGCCGGATCGTCATCATCGACGAGAGCGGCCAGCATCCGCTGCAGCATTTGGAGCATGTCCATTTCATCAGCGGTGATCCTTCAAGCGACGATATCCTGCAGAAGGCGAATATTTATGGAGCCAGGGCTGCGATCATTTTCGGGGATACGCGGATCGATGAGGCCTCTCTGACGGATGGCAAAACCCTGCTGATCGCCTCCAGTATTGAGCGGATTGCTCCGCAGGTACATACCACTGTTGAGATCATGCAGGAAAAGAACATCCAAAACTTCCGCCATGTCCATGTCAATGAATTCGTACTTTCGCATGATGCCATTTCAAGACTCGCTGTCCGCTCAGCGCTGCAGGAAGGGAATCCCGAGGTGATTACCCAACTGCTTAGCCGGGAGCATGGGGATGATATCTATGAAGTTCCCCGGGATGCCGCTTGGCGTACCTACGGCGATGCGTTTCAGGCGCTGCTGCTTCAGGGAGCGACACTATTGTCCGACCGGGGTGACCTTGGCATCAACCGCAAGCTGGATCAGCCGATCCCGCAGGAAGCCAGACTCTATATCGTGTCGGATGAGGAAACTTACCGTCAGATCAAAGGCTAGCCGAACGATATCTATCTATATTTCATCCGAAAAAAGAGCTGTACAGGTCCCTCAGGAACCTTCGTACAGCTCTTTCTTATTGAAATTGAATCTTTTATTCGATTAGACACATAATGATCAATTACATAGTTAAAGTTTGTGACTTATATTACCGTTATATTATATAGATAACAGATGCCTTCTTCCTCGAGGATGTGATGGAATGACCGGAAAACTCAGCGAAGCCACCGCGCTTCTACTCACACTGCTGCTGCTGACTTCCTGCAGCGGCGGCCAACCAGCCACCGAACCTACCGCCACAGCCAATGAGACGATGACCACAGCTCCTTCCTCGTCACCCATAGGCCAAAGTATCAATATCCGTGAAGAAAGGCAGGAGTTGAGCGCATTTATTACGAAGCAGCTTACCGGTCCTTACGGTGTATATACCAATTTGCTGGAGACCGATGAATCCGGTGAAGCGGCCACCGGTCATGAGGTGCTGAGCGAATCGGCTTCCCTTTTGATGAGAGCAGCCGTGCTTGCCGGCGACAAGGAGCAATTTGCCAGCCAGTGGGCATTGGCCGAGCAAACCTTTGATATGGAGGGCGGATTTAGCTATCGCTACAGCCCCAAACAGCAGAAGCAGTATCCTGTGAATGCAGCTGTCGATGACCTCCGTTTAATTGGAGCTTTATATGAGGCGGGTAAGATTTTTGACGAGCCGGCTTATACAGAGCAAGCGGATAAATACAGCCAGCGCTTCTATGAGAATAATGTAAAAGAAGGATATATGTACGATTTTTATGACAAAATTTACAAAACTACGAATAGCTTCATTACATTATGTTATATTGATTTAGGCACATTGCGAAAAGTGTCGATTTCTAACGAATTAAGAGGTATATTATTGCATAACATGGATGGGATTCTGGAGGAGGGCTACCTCTCAGATTCGTTCCCATTCTACGAGACGAGATTCGATTATGGTACAGGAGTTTACAGCTCGGAGAATATCAATACGGTGGAATCCCTCCTGAGTATTCTGCATTTGGCAGAGACAGGCCGGCAGAAGCCTGCAAGTATCCGCTATATCAAGGAACAAGTCGAGGCAGGGACGCTTTACGGGCAATATTCCCGTGACGGGAAGCCGCTGAATGAGATAAGGTCCACCGCGATTTATGCTCTGGCGGCTATGATTGGCGCAGAAGCAGGAGACGATGCACTCTACCGTTCGGGAATTTCGCGAATGAACGAATTTCAGGTCCGGGAGACGAACAGTCCGCTGTTCGGCGGATTCGGCAATACGGATACGAGACAGGCGTATTCTTTTGATAATCTTATGGCCTTACTTGCTTATTCTTATTCACTCTAAACCACAGTAACGAAGGTGACCCGTATGATCGATAACAACATAGTAAAAACAACGCTGCGGCAGCATATGGTGCTTACCGGACTACGGGTTTCCCCAGCTCTTGTAGCAGCCTTCGGAGTATTGCTGGTTACAGTTATAGCTCTGTTTACAGCTCCCTATGTAGGAATGGCAGACAACGGTGACTTTTTCCGGATCATCTACAGTAATGGGCTGTACTTCAACCTGCCTGATTATGACAGCAGATATTTTGGTTATTTTGTGAAGCAGTTTGGAATCTATCAATACTATAACGAGAATAGTTCCATGCTGGTATCCTCCCAATCCCTATTTATTAAGCTGTCCCTTGTGATCAATAAGCTGGTATTCAGCAAAGAGGTCTTCGATATCCGATTTCAAGCAGGTATTTATACGATTCTGTATGTGACCGGCGTCTATTTATTAATCGAAGCCGTGACCTGCAAAATGTCTCGCACACGGGGGATGATTGTCGCTGCCTTGGCTGTTTTTATATTTGGCGATACAGGCTATACGGCTTATTTCAACTCTTTTTTCAGCGAGAGCGTGGTGATGATCATGATGCTCTTCGTTTTCGCTTCTTGGTTGCTGCTGTACCGCAAAAAATACAATGACTATGCCATGCTGGCACTTTTTGTGGTCAGTACCCTCATCCTGACTACCTCCAAGCAGCAGAACGCTCCTGTAGGCATGGTCATTTCCGTGCTCGCAATACCGCTCATTGGGATTCGTAAAGATCGTATTTTCCGCTACCTTACTGCCGCCTCTATTGGGCTGATGATGATATCCGGAATAGCGACCTATCTGAACATTTCTAAGGAATTTGTGAACATCAACCAATACCATGCGATGACCCGCGGCGTGTTGTTGGAATCGGAGAACCCGGAAACGGAACTCCAATCCTTTGGCATCAATGAGCAATACGCCATTCTGAAAGGGAATACGTATTATGACCAGTACGGTACGGTCGATGTGAAAGCGGGAATTCTGGAGAAGAATTTCTACAGCCACTATGGATTTATTTCGATTTTGAAATACTATATGACTCATCCCGACCAAATGGGCTCTATTCTGAATACCGCTGCCAAGAGCGCTTATACCATCAAACCTGCGGCTATGGGAAACTACGAGAAATCAGCAGGGAAGGAATTCCGGGCACAGAGCAGGTTTTTCACCGGATACAGTCTGCTTAAGGAAAAGCTTGCTCCCCGGACGTTTGGTTTCATTCTCCTGTGGATGGCAGTGGTTACGGGAATCTATATGCCATCCTTCGCAGCGGCGGTCAAACAGCGGGATTTCCGGTCAATGCAGAGATCAATGCTGGTTCTGGCGACCATGCTGGTGGGTCTCTCCGGCATATTTGTATCCATTATTGGAGCGGGCGATGCCGACATCGCCAAACATGAATTTTTGTTCACACAGTCGTTTGATTTGGTGACATTTCTGACCCTGTCGAGCGTCATTAGCCGGGGATTGTTTACTCGCAGAAAACTGCCAACAGCTGCACAGGCGACCCCTGCTGACACCGCTCTTCCTACAATTCCTACAACCGATTATGCGGGACCTGAAAAGGGTGTGAGTGTTTGAAACTTAAAGGGATGGTCAGCCTGCTGCTGCTTATGACTCTATTGTTGCTGCCCGCACCCGCACATTCCGCGGCCGCTCCGCAGCGAGTCTTGCTGCTGTACGACAGCCTGGCGAAGGGGACGGCCCTCGCGGGAAATGTGGCGGAGCTTCAAAGGCTGCTGGCAGCTTACAGCACAAAAGTTACGCTGTCGAGTCTGGATAAGTACGAGAAAGGTGTTCTGAACTCCTACTCCAAAGTAATTACTGTCATTAACCGTTCCGATCTGTCCATTACAAATGAGGCTTATCTGAAGGATATCGCGGACTATCCGGGTCAGTTGATGTATGTAGGATACAATACTCCCGGTCCAATGAAGCAGGCGCTGAGGCTTACTGCTGCTGTATGGCCCGGAGGGAGTGCCAAGCTCTCTATAGGGGGCTTTTCAGGGATTGATCTTAAGGTGGAGGAGATGCCCTATATTGCTGCAAGCCAGGCAGTCAGGACTTATGGCCGCCTGTCTTTTCAGGAGAGCAGCCTGGAGGCTCCTTATGCTGTAAGCAGCGGACAATATACCTACGCTCCTTACCTGAGGCAAGGAGACTCCAGTGTAATGGCGATGGCCTATGTGCTAAAGGACTGGCTTCCTTCTTCCGCAGTTCCCCACACTTATCTGGTGCTTAGAGAGATTTATCCATTCTCTGATCTGGATCTCTTGGAGAAAGTGGCGGACCGGCTATATCAGGAAGGCATTCCGTTCATCGCAAGTGTCCAACCGGTGTTCGGCAATACTGATTTTCCGGCGATGGAACGTTATCTGGAGGCACTGAAAATTGTACAGTCCCGCAATGGCACTATCCTGGTTAATGCCCCTGCCGTGAGACCTCCCATCAACAGCAATGATTATACGCTGCATGATAAAATGAACGCTTTTCTCAATGTGTTGATCAAGAACGGGCTGGCACCGCTTGGTGCGGGTGCGGAAAGCTACTGGAGCTATGACAAAGAATATGCAGAGCGGGGACTGGGCTTTTTTGACTCTGCGGTGCTGTACCCGGATGAGGAAGTCAGGTACATGGACCAGACGAATGTCTCCAAGACGTTCGCCTCCTCTCTCTACAGCCTGACGACGGAGTCCCTGCAGGGGCTGAGTCACACTTCCCACGCGATGCCGCAGCTGCCGGTCAATACGGCAATTACCGCAGAGCTGCCGGAGGATGAAGCCGGGATTAACAAGCTGCTGCAGACGCTGGAACAGCAGTGGATCACTTTTGCCGATTACAAGCAGGGGGCGCACAAGACTGTTACAGAGGAGAATACCGTGGTCTCCGCAGATGGAGTGGTGTCGGTGAACGGCGTTCCCCTGAATGTCGACTATGTCCCGGAGGCCGTAAGCAGTGATTACCAATACAAAGAAGAGCAGATCCGAAGCTTCACCAAGCTGTTCAGTGTGCAGAATAAATTTTTTATCGTTGTTATTATTGCTGCCCTGCTGCTGTTCGGCGGCCTGATGACCATCGGTTACAGGCTGTACCGGAAGAAGTATTTGAAATCATGATAATAGGAGCTAGGAGAAAACATGACGATCTCAGATGTGCTGATGGTAATTGCGGTGATCTGCATCTGGTCCCTGCTGCTGGTCAACGTAGCTCTGATTATAGCGGGCTATCTGTATTACATTACAACCGAAAATGAAGATGTTCCGGAGATTAAGGGCGAGTATCCTTTCGTTACGATTATGGTGCCGGCCCACAACGAGGGTGTTGTCATCAGCAAAACCGTCGAATCCCTGCTGGCGCTGGATTACCCGCAGGACCGGTACGAGATTATTGTGATTAACGACAATTCGTCCGACAACAGTGCCGAGCTGCTGGGCCATATTCAGAGCCGCGTCCCGGGACGCAATCTGATCATTATCAACACGGATGCGGTCACGGGCGGCAAAGGGAAGTCCAATGCGCTGAACATCGGCTTCACCCGCAGCAGAGGTGAATTGATCGCTATCTATGATGCAGATAATACGCCGGAGCGGACCGCACTGAGGTATCTCGTCGCCGAAATCATGAATGATGCCACGCTGGGCGCGGTGATCGGCAAATTCCGGACCCGCAACCGCAATGCAAGTCTGCTCACCCGGTTTATTAATATTGAGACACTGTCCTTTCAATGGATGGCCCAGGCCGGGCGCTGGAAGCTGTTCAAGCTGTGCACGATCCCCGGCACCAACTTCATTATGCGCAGGTCGATTGTGGAGAGCATTGGCGGCTGGGACGTCAAAGCAATCGCTGAGGATACGGAGATCAGCTTCCGCATTTATATGATGGGCTACCGGATCAAATTCCAGCCCAAATCGGTCACCTGGGAGCAGGAACCGCAGACGGTGAAGGTCTGGTTCAAGCAGCGCACGCGCTGGGCCAAGGGCAATATCTATGTCATTGTCAAAAATATCCCTCTGCTCTTTGACCGTTCGGCAGCCAAAATCCGCTTCGATATCCTGTATTACCTGTCCATCTACTTCCTGCTGCTGATCTCGCTGGTCACCTCCGATCTGCTACTCGTGCTGCATGCGATGGGCTACGTGCATACCACCATAGCCGGACTCAGCAGCTTCCTGTGGCTGCTCGCAGTCATTCTGTTCGTAGTGGGCATCTTCGTCACACTCACGACAGAAAAAGGCGAGATGAGCCTGTCCAACCTGTGGATCATTATGCTGATGTATGTATCCTACTGCCAGCTGTGGATGGTCGTTGCCGCTTACGGACTATACAACTATCTGAAAGACGTCATCTTCAAAAGGGAAGCCAAGTGGTACAAAACGGAACGATACTAAGACACCAGCAGGACAAGAAATCAGTGATACAGGAGACCAAGACGATGAACAAAAAACAGATGATGATATGGGTGCTCTGCCTCTCCCTTTTCCTGATCCCGATCCGGGCGGCTTCTGCAGCTGCAGCGGTCCCGGTTGGCGAAAAGCTGATCTATGAGACCGCATTTACCGGAACTGACAGTTCACTTACGGGAACAAGCTCGCAACAGCAGTATTTTACAGTAATGGACTACTGGAATATCGAGGGCCTGAAGGTCAATCTGCATTTTCAGATTTCGCAAATAACAGTGGATCAGATCTCCAGTGTTACGCTGTCGCTGAACGGCAGCCCTTTCTACTCCTTCAGACCCACTCTGCAAAACAACGGGGAACAAAGTATATCCGTTAACGCACCTAAGAGCTTCCTGAAGAATGGGGTAAACACGCTAAGCATTCAGGGGTATCTGCGGACAGCGAAGGAGAATAATCAGGTCTGCTACGTGGACAATACACCGGATAACTGGCTGCATCTGTTCAATACCTCTGATGTTGCGGTATCTTATACCACCAAGGCTCTGAGCGGCGGCATCGGCGATTTCAGCGAGCGTTTCTCCGGCATGGATTATGTGAAAAAAGGCCAAAGCCTCCTGAGCGTACCGGACAATGCCAGCGGCTCCGAGCTGGAAGCAGCCACCTACGCCTTATCCGGTTTCGCCAAGGCCAATACCCTGCCGGGCACAACCCTGCCGCTGCTGCCTTACAGGGAAGAATCGGTTAAGGACAGGGGACTCGTGATTCTGGTTGCCCTGGCGGACCGTGTACCGGGTGAATTGAAGCAGCAGCTGGATTCATCCGTGGACTTGGGGGGACATGCCCTGATCCAACTGGTGAACAAGGATACGCGGCCTACCCTGGTGGTCACTTCCAAGGATGAGAGCCTGCTGATCAAGGCCGGCCGGCTTCTCGCCAGCCGGCAGCTCGTCAGCCAGATCAGCAGCAACACGAAGGTCGTGGATGAGGCCACCGATGTGACGTCTCCGGCTTATGCCATCAGCTCGAACGTGACCTTTACTGAAACCGGCGACAAGCTGACCGGTCCGAACCATCAGGAGCAGACCTATTTCGTGTCTCTGCCGTCGAACCGCTCGATTGCCGATTCCGGCAAGATCAGCCTGGATTTCCGCTATGCGGAGAATCTGGATTTCGACCGCTCGCTGGTAACCGTGAGCATTAATAATACTCCGGTCGGCAGCAAGAAGCTGACCAAGGAGCTGGCGAACGGCGATACACTGAATCTGGCCATTCCGCAGAGTCTGAATATCACCGGCAACTTCTCAGTGACGGTGGCCTTCGACCTGGAGATGCAGAATGCCATCTGTACCCCGAATACGGGACAAATGCCTTGGGCCTATATCAGCAAGGATACGGCTATGCATCTGAATACCAAAGACCGGACGGATCTGCTGTTCAATAATTATCCTTATCCGTTCCTGCGTGATGAAATCTTCAACCATGTGGCGGTTGTGCTGCCTCAGAAGATGGATAACTACTCCTACCTGAGCCTGGCGAATGTCTTCAATCTGCTGGGTCAATATGCGGGTGGGAATACAGGAGATATCCACTATTACACCGATACTGTCGGTGCGGATAACCTGAAGGACAATAATATTATCGCTATCGGCTCCTATAGGGACAATAAGGTCATTCGTGACAACAATGACAAGCTGTACTTCCGGTACAGCAAGGACGGGTCCTCGTTCACCTCTAATGAGAAGATGAGCATTGATGAGCAGTATGGGGCAGAGATCGGCACATTGCAGCTGCTGGAGTCCCCTTATCAGAGCGGACGGGGTTTTATGGCGGTGACTGGAGCCAGTACGGAGGATATCTATCTGGTCTCCAAGCTGATCGCCAGCGAAAAAGACAAGTGGAAGGTATACGGCGACAGCGTCACCGCCGACAAAGACGGCAATGTCAGCGCGTACCGCTTCAAAACGATTACCGGAGCAGCCAAGGACTCCGTGATTACACAGATTACAGACCGCAGCGATGTGCTGGGATTCGTAGTGGCTGTCGTGCTTGCGGTCATGCTTATGATCGTGTCGCTGCTTCTGCTCCTCCGTAAACATATGAAGAAACGTGGTGATAAGCATGAGACGTAACCGCAGCAGCCTGTTTTCCGATATAGCCTTTTTGGTATTCCTGGTGCTGATCTTCATATGTATCGTGTTTATCGCAGGCTCTCCCGATCATTACATCCAGAATATTATTATTTTAAATATCGCTTTTCTGCTGGCACTGGTCACCTATTTCACCAACGTAACCGCCGGGCTGGTGCTTAATCTTGCATTTATCTTCGGATACGGCTTTTTTGTTCTCTACCAGACGGTGTCGGAGGGGGAGACCATTGGTGTCAATACGTATTTTTGGCTGGTGATGACTCCGCTGCTTACGGTGGTGCTGTGGGTATTCACCTCCACTACCCGGGAGCTGCAGGCCGAGAACGAGCGGCTGGAGAAACGAACGGCTAATCTCGCCACTGTAGACGAGAACACCGATTTGCGCAACACGATATCTTTTCAGAAGGACGCCAGTCTGTTCACAGGGATTTCTACCCGCTACAGCATTCCGCTGACCCTGCTGGTGGTCAAGGTGAAGTACTGGAGCGAAATCCGCCGTCTGATTCCTGAAGATCAGTTATCCGACGCGATCTATGATGTCTCCCAGCTTAGTCAATCCAGTATCCGCACCAATGATGCGTTGTATTTGCTGGACAAGGAGGATGCCACCTGGGGGCTTCTGCTATTCACGGACCGCGAAGGGGCTAAGATTGTAATCGAACGGATTAAATTCAAGCTGCAGGAATTGAATGACACGGAGTTCTCTAAGAAATATAAGGTCAATCTGGGGCTGAAAATCGGAGCCGTGCAATATGAGGAAGCAACGATAGAGAATCCGTTAGACTTTATTGTTCAGGCCAAGAAGCAGCTGGAGTATGATGTGTAGCCGATAAGTAGTCCGTATCAGTATAGCTGGCGATAAGCATGCTGGTGGCTCTCGCGAGCCTGGCCCTAGTGCCTGCTGATTGATGGCGGAATGGTGAAGCCGCTCTAGCTGGGCTGTGTATTGATTTTGATGGTTGACTCCACGCTCCAGATCACGTATGATAGTATGGCGTGTAAATCTGTGGATTTAGTTATCTCCCTAGAGATCGCTTCATTTTGCCATAGAGATTGTATATGTACGGGAAGGAGGTTACTACAATGAAAGAAGGCATACACCCTAAATTCAACCAGGTGATTTTCCTGGATGCCAGCGTAGGTTTCAAATTCCTGAGCTCGTCCACTAAATCGTCCGGTGAAACTATGGAATGGGAAGACGGCAACACTTATCCAGTGATCCGTGTGGACTCCAGCTCCGCATCCCACCCGTTCTACACTGGTAAACAAAGAGATACCGAAACTGGCGGCCGTGTTGACAAGTTCAAACAACGGTTGGCTCAGAAGAAATAATAGTTTGACCACAGAGGGTATTCCGCAGCCATGCAGATGGCGGATGGGAGATCCTCTTTTTTTTGTACAAGCTGCTTATCAACCGCAGATTTCGGGTAATAATAAGCAGGTGGGAAGTGGAAGGTGTCAATTATAGCGTTTGGAACGGCATGTAATGTGTTTTCCGAAAGGTAGTTGATTTCACCCATGTACTATCTGAAAGGCAAAAACAAATCGAGATGGCGTCGATTGTTTACCGGAAAAGTACCCTAGCCTCTGGAACCTGGCATAACTAAACATTCACTTCTCACCTTTTGAAGACTCTGCGGGCTGCCCGCAGGGTCTTCGTTGTGTTCCGAAGGCACAGAGGTGGCCGAAGAACCAGTGGTTCCCTTTGACCTGTACGCGAAGCAAATGTCCCGTGACATCCGGAGTTTTTGTAAGTATCATTCATTTGTGTGAAAGAGTAGGATATAATAAGGCAAAGTGATCTCAAAAATAGGAGAAATATGACATGCCGTGGATGCAGGGTTATCCGTTTTATCTATTGATGGGCTGTGTTCTAAGTCTCTATATGGGTGTCAGTTCATACAAGTACCGCTCCACGCCGGGAAGACGTTATTTATGGATCTTAATGTTGCTGGTCAGCTTGATCTTTGCGGCTACAGCCGGAGAGATCATATCGGTTTCTTTTCAGGCCAAGCTTTGGTGGAAGAATCTGCAGCAGCCCCCGCTATTTCTAAGCACGATCTTTACTTACGCGGTAATCAAAGAGTATGTGTCCCGTTCTGTGGAGGGGCTGGCCAGGAGGCTTGCCCTCTTCTGCATTCCGGTTGCCCTTGATGTGGCGCTGATCTTTACCGATTCGTATCATCACCTGATGCGCAGCGGGATAGGACTTGCCACCGTGGCGGGCGTCACCGGAATAGTGGTTCATCCCACGGTGCTGAGTATGATACTGATTGCCTATGACCAGATGTTCGGGTTATATGCTGTTTATTTACTGGCTTTATCCTTACTGAACTCCCCCAAATATTATTTTCGCCGGAATCTAATGTTGCTGGGAGGGCTGCTGATTCCGGTTCTATCAGTGTTTTTGCTGCCGCTTCTCAGAATTACCATTACAGGCTTCACGGCATTTACTTATCTGCCGCCGATTCTTGCCGGATACCTCAGCATTTTCCGCGATCCGCGGCTGTCGCTGTATCCTCTGGCCAAGAGTAAAATCTTTGAGAATATGAAAGACGGCATTGTGCTGACGGACCGCTATGACAACATTATTGATATAAATGAGGCAGCTGACGCTATGCTGCGCAGCTTGCTGAAAGAGCAGCAGGAGCCTAGGAACAACACCTGGATGGGCAGGAGTATCCATCTGCTGCTGAACCGCTATGAAGATATCGCATCACAATATTCCAAACGTATCGAGGGGCAATTCGAAATTAAAGCGCCTGGCGAGGAGGGTGCCTGGTTTGGCGTCTCTCTCATTGCCACTGAACGGGGCAAGGCCGAAACTACAGGGATGCTCATGGTATTCAGTGACCTCAGCGAGAAGAAACGTTATGAACGTGAACTGCTCCATCAGGCGACAGTGGATGATCTGACCGGCCTCTATAACCGGAGGCATTTCATGCGTCTGTTACAGCAGTATCCTGTACGGGACGGAGCGGGACTAGCGCTGCTTCTGTTCGACATAGACGATTTCAAATTGATTAACGATACATACGGGCATATGGCTGGCGATCTGGCACTGGTGAACTTCTCCCGCAAGATCCTTGCGGAATATGAGGATAAGGGGATTGCTGGCAGGGTGGGCGGCGAAGAGTTCGCCGTGTGCTTCTTCACAGGCAGCGAGAACGAGGCGCTGAAGGAGGCAGAGTGTTTCCGGGAAACGATGGGCGGGCATGTGGTCCATCTGGGCGAGGGACACAGTATCAGGCTTACGGTCAGCATCGGAATTGCCTTCACGGAGCGCAGCGATGTAACCTTTGAGGATCTGTACCGCCAGGCCGATGAAGCGCTGTATCTATCCAAGGCCACCGGCAAGAACAGAGTTACGCTGGGCCGCGAGCCGGCCATTCGGGAAGCACTTAAAGGATGAGTACATAGAATAAATGATTTGAGGCACCTATCAAATAGCCGCGACTCTGCAATTTTGCAGAGCACCGCGGCTTTTTTTTGAAATACAAGGATTTATAGGGTTCACGCTATTGCGAGCGCACAAGCCTAATGTTACTCCGTCTCCAAGACCACCTTCAGGGCCGTTCCCGTTGGAGGCAGGCTTCGGGTCAGGAAGGGACTATAGAACCCGATAACCTTGGCGCCCTCGGTGAGATCGGCGGAAGATACAGCCTCTCCGCTTGAATTGATGATAACAGTAGCCTCCGTCAGGCGAAGCACAACTTCATTTTGTGATTTCCCGCTCAGTGCACTGCCGCGGATACGGATGCTGGCTGTACCATCCCCGGCGGTAATGACTTGCTGGATGGTGCCTGCCGTGCCCAGAAATTCGTCTGGTGATTCCGCGTCCAGTACAGTAATCTGGTAGGCCGGAGTTTGCGGAGGCAAGCTGCGGGTAGAGATCAGGGAGTGCTGAGCCTCAATAGTCATGCCGATGTGAAGCTCGCTGAAGGCCAGCGCCGAGCCGTCTTTGCGGACAAGCCGGGTATCCTTCCCAACGTTCAGAACGATTCCCTCTGTACCGATCCCCCGGATATGCACGGCCTGGTAGTTGTCCGCATCGGTAATAGAAGTGATCACGCCGGTCTCACTGAGACCATCTGCTGCCGGACGAATCAGAATCTGTTGTCCCTCCACGGTTACCGCTTGCCGCAGCACTTTACTTATAAAAGAGGCGGGGACATACAGCTTGCCCTGCTTTGTTTGCGGAGCTGTACCGAGTGTGAAGTATCTTTTATTGATTGTATAACGGTCTTGGCCACTTTTTACTGTAGTGAAAATGCTCCCCTTATTCAGGTCTACGGCCTTCGTCAAGCGCATTCCAGGCGACCGTGAAGCCAAGCGCACCGGCAACAGCGCGAAGAGGAACCAGCGGCTCTTTGCTGCCGGAAGGCTGGTAGCCGGACTCCGAAAGAGCAGTCCCGCTCAGGGATATCGAGAATATAGCAGCCACAGATGAGGATGCCTTTACGGCGCTGAAGTGTGTGGATGAAGCACTAGGGGCAGCAGAGACCCCTCCGGTGGTAAGGGCGAGCGACAGGGTTAGCAGGATAGCACTTGTTTTTAGGATGACGTTCATGACGGATGCTCCTTTGGTTCAGATTCTCTGGTGCCGGGTCTGTTAACCTCTAAACGTCAGGATATGGGATTTTGTTGCATAAGTCCCATATCCGTTTAGAATGAAAATATTAACAATAGCTTCAATACAGACGCTTAGGAGGGGAACTATGTATCAGACATATATTTTTGATCTGTATGGCACGCTGATTGACATTAAGACGGACGAGGAGCAACCCGGAGTCTGGGAGCGGCTCGCGCTCCACTTCGGTTATCATGGCCTGACTATTACCGGAGAGGAGCTGCAGCAGCGGTTTCTGCTGGAACGGGACCGTCAGCTTGCCGCTGCTGCACAGCACTGTGAGTTCCCGGATTTTGTGATGGAGGAGGTCTTCCGGGAGGTAGCCCGGTATTTGGGCGGGAACCCTGGACAAGCCTGGCTGCACGAAACCGTAAGATGGCTGCGCACCTTATCCATGATTAAGATCTCCCTGTATGACGGGGTTGAGGAAATACTGCGGCACCTGAGATCGCGGGGCAAGAAGGTGTTCTTGCTCTCCAACGGCCAGAAAACCTTCATCGAAGCAGAACTGACCATGCTGGGGATTCTGCATTTATTCGACGGGGTTGCGATATCCTCGGAGGCAGGCATCAGCAAACCTGATCCGCTGTTTTACCGCTATTTGACAGAGAAGTACGGGGCTGATCTAAGCTCGGCTGTTATGATCGGCAATGATCCGCGTACAGACATGACAGGTGCGGCGGCAGTGGGAATTGATTCCTGCTTCATTCGTACGGCTTCCTCTCCGGCTGACGTTCCGGTGCAGAGCACCGTCCAAATCTGGGATGGCGATTTGCGCAAAATCCCTGGCTGGAACCTGTAGCTTTCTGGATTACTGGCGGTACATTTGCTCCCGGTTCCGGCCAGATTTATAATATGCCTAAGATCTTAATATGTGGGAGAGAAGGGCTGGACCATGACCTTAATTATTATCGCTGTTTTCCTTGTGGCGCTGGCCGTGTTGGCTTACGTTGTAATGACCTTTTATCCTTCCTTTGGCCGCAGAGCCTCCAAGGAGGAAAAGCGGATGATCAGCCGCTCGCTGAATTACAAGGATGGCAAATTTGTGTATCCTGCAGCAACTGTGATGATGGAAAACAGCGCTGGAGGCGGCTTATCCATTCTCAAGGATTTCATCAAAGGCAATCCCCGCTCGCGGCCGCAGCAGCCCCTGATTCCGGAGAAGCTCCTGCCCGGTTCGATTCAGGCGACCGGGGACACCCGGGTGACCTGGTTTGGACATTCCGCTGTCCTGCTGGAGATAGATGGAGTGACGCTATTCCTTGATCCGATGCTGGGCCGCTCGCCATCCCCTTTTCCATTTGTCGGGGGACGTCGATACAGCAAGCAGCTGCCGGCCCAGATTTCGGAGCTGCCTCACATCGATGCCGTATTGCTCTCCCATGACCATTATGACCACCTCGACTACGGCACGATCAAGCAGTTGAAGGACAAGGTGGGCATGTTCATTGTTCCGCTTGGCGTCGGCGCACACCTGCAGCGCTGGGGGGTGAGCCGGGAGAACATTCGTGAGCAGGACTGGTGGGATGAAATCCGGTATGCGGGGCTTACGCTGACCAGCGCTCCGGCGCGGCATTTCTCCGGGCGCAGCCTGCTGGACCGCAACTCCACCCTCTGGTGCTCATGGATTATCCGGGGGGCGGAGACGAAGATCTTCTTCAGCGGGGACAGCGGCTATGGCCCTCACTTTGCCGAGATTGGCGAGAAGTATGGACCCTTTGATCTGACGCTGATGGAATGCGGTCAATACGATCCGCGCTGGGCGGATATTCATATGTTTCCGGAACAGACAGTTCAGGCGCATTTGGATGTGCGCGGCGCCCTCATGATTCCGATCCATTGGGCGGCATTTACCCTGTCGATGCATGACTGGACTGATCCGGTGGAGCGTGTCTTTGCAGCAGCGAAGGCGCAGAATGTGCGTCTGGCTACACCGCGCATCGGCGAGCCGGTCTATGCGGGTTCTGCCGAAGTCCCTTCACTGGCATGGTGGAAGTAAGAGGCGAGACGGAGTAAGGACTTGTGGTACAATAGCTGTGCATAAATGCCAGAGGAGCTGACTATACGAATATGAGTGATCAAGTGAATGAACAGGAGTTGCTGGAGGTGCTGGCTGCGGAGACGAAAGTCGATCCGAAGCTGATTGAGCTGGTGCTGAAGCATGAGCAGACCTTTATCAACAAAGCCAAAGCAAATGCCAAAGGTGAGGTAGACATCGATAACGATGATCTGGTGGATTATATCGTCGCCCAGCGCGATGTGAAGCTGGATGAACTGACTGTAGAGAGCATCCTCGATGCTGAAATGGATTATTTAATGGATAAAGGGCTAGCCGGATATATCGACTAACCCTTGCGGCTGCCCGGTTTTCGGCCTTTGCGGAAGACTCAGACCGGGCAGAATATTTTTATTTTTAGCAATTCCTTTGCTTTCGGAGAATTAATGTGATACAATAAATTCAAACATAAAGTTAAACCTTAATTCACATATTGTAAAGGGTTATCATTTGTGCGTATGAAGCCTTTTCCAATGTGTGAATTTTTATTTGTTCGTACAATACGTAGGAATAAAAGGACATGTGTTAAATAAAATTTTGGAGGTAATATCATGCAAACAGGTACAGTTAAATGGTTCAATGCAGACAAAGGTTTCGGTTTTATCGAGGTTGAAGGCGGAAGCGACGTATTCGTACACTTCTCCGCAATCACTGGCGACGGCTTCAAATCTTTGGACGAAGGCCAACGCGTTGAGTTCAACGTAACTCAAGGCGCTCGTGGACCACAAGCCGAAAACGTTGTAAAACTGTAATTTTGAAATCAGGCTGTCCTTAACACATGTTGAGGGCAGCTTTTTTTTTTGACACCGAACAAGCCGCTGCAGCCCTGCCATAACGCCCGTTAAGGGGTGTGGACATCTTCTCAATTCGAACCAAGGAGGGGTACTTATGTATTTTCGTAAAAAAGCACTGGAGGATCTTCCACAGGAAGACACAGCCATCTGGTCCTGCACCAAAGAGGATTGCTCAGGATGGATGCGCGATAACTTTGCCTTTCAATATGTACCTACCTGCTGGCAATGTAACTCTCCAATGACTAGAAGCATGAAGATACTGCCTATGCTTGTGAACACGAATTTTGACATGAAGGCGATCAAGAAGGGCATTACGATTACGTAATCTGCCGCTTCAGAAGCCGATCTATACATTTAGACAGCACTAAGAATATCATTTAGCAGTCGGTTCCTTTAGAGGAGCGGGCTATTTTTTTTGTGAATAAGGCCCTTAACAGAACCCTTGCCAAGGGAAACTGCTTAAGGGTTTTTTTGGTGCGTCTGGCGGAGGGCGGCATTTGTTCTTGACAATTGGTGAAACTTTTGGAGAATAAGGTTGGAAACGCTGCCACGTGAAAGAGGGAATCCTGTGTGTATGGGAAAATAAAGGAACTAAATACGCTGCGCAATCAAATATTCATTGGGTTTCTGCTGGTTATGCTGGTGATTATTGCTGTGTCCGGGGCATTTGTGTATAACAGGGTCTCGTTTTTGCTGAAAAATAATGCAGAGCGGCACATCCAGCAGACTGCGGTGCAAGCTAACGGGAGGCTGGATGCGCTGATCGACCAGATCGACAGCCTGACGGAGCAGGTAGCGAATCACCCGACCGTTCAGCAGCTGCTGACGGAAGAGCTGAACGGCAAATCCGTGTCTTTTAACCAGCGGCAGTCTCTGCTGCAGATTGTCTCCAGCTACCAGGCCTATATGCCGAGTGTGGGTTCTCTGGAACTGTATACGGCGGATTACCGGCTGCTGTTCCCGATCAAGGAAGGCAGCCTGGGCACAAGAATCAGCAATCCTTACATCACTGAAGCCAATACTCAAAAGGGCAGGCTGGTCTGGATCGGCGTTGATCCCAATGACGACGGGAGTCTTCTGGCCATCCGCCAGGTGAGCCTGATGGACCGCTGGTTCTCACGGGGCGGCTATTTAATCGCGCGTATCCAGCGCAGCTACTTCCAGCTCGATGACCCGCTGTCCGGCAGCGACGGGGGCGAATCTGTGCTGCTGGTGAATGATGAAGGCCAACTGCTCGGGGGCAGTGAGGATCCTAAGCCCGAGCTGCTGCCGCTGCTTGCCAGCGAGGACCAGACGGTCAGCTTTCAGGATAAGGAATATGTGCAGGTGAAGCTGCGCTCGGACAAGACCAACTGGACACTGCTGGTGCTCACTCCAGTAAGCTATGTTACCAAAGGTATCTCTATTCTTAGAACGGTATTACTGGTTTCGGGAGGAATCGGCACGTTGCTGTTTTTATTGTTGTCTTTTGTGCTATCTACGATGATTACCAGGCCGATTATCCATCTGATTCGGGCAATGCGTAAATCCAGACTCGGGGTTCTGACCCCTAATTCAGAGACGGTATCCACAATGGAATTAAGGGAATTGAATTATACGTACAATGGCATGATTGCCAATATGAATGATCTGATCCGTGTGGTATATGAAAAAGAAGTACTACAGAGCCGTACGGAGCTAAAGGCGCTGCAGGCGCAGATTAACCCGCATTTCCTGTTTAATACGCTGGAGGCATTCAACTGGTCGCTTGAGGAGAAGGGTGAAGAAGAGCTGGCCGGGCTTGTGGTTATCATGTCCAGGCTGTTCCGGTACATTATCGGAAATTCGAGCTCCGATGAATGGGTTACACTTGGGGAAGAGATGGAGCAGGTGAAGCGTTATCTGAAAATTATGGAGATGCGGATGGGGGACCGCCTGTCCTGGAATATTCAGCTTGAGCTTCCTGAGGCGGCCGTACCTGTGCCAAAGCTGCTTATTCAGCCGATCGTCGAGAATGCGATTCTCCACGGAGTGGAGGGCCGGGTAGGGAACGGAGCAGTCAGTGTTATTGTCACCCCCTCCACGCGTGAAGGCTGGACCCGGATATCGATACAGGACGACGGCCCGGGAATGGATTCCGACACCTTAAAGTCATTATACGTTGCACTGGAGGGCGGTCCATCTATCTCTTCTAAGGGTACGGGAATAGGGCTTGTAAATGTCCAGCGGCGTCTGAAGCTGTACTATAGAGCGGAAGGCACGGAGATGGAGGGAATGCGCATTGAGAGCAACCGTTCCGAGGGAACGGTGATCACTTTTGAAATTCCGAATGATGGAGGACATACTTATGAATCTGGGCAATAGGACAATACTGATCGTAGATGATGAACCGAGAACACGGCAGGGCATCCGGCAGACGCTGGAGGTGTGGGCGGCTGGCCGCTACATCATAGAAACGGCTGATAACGGAATTGACGCGCGTGAACGGCTGCAGCATGGACGTGTGCATTTGCTGATTACCGATGTCCGCATGCCTGAGGTCAGTGGACTGGACCTGATCCGCTCCCTGAAGGGAGAAGCCCGGAAGCCGGTCATTATTGTCATCTCCGGCTACGCTGAGTTTGAATATGTGCAGCAGGCACTGAGGCTTGGAGCATTCAATTATCTGCTTAAACCGCTGGACAAGGGAGAACTGCTAGAAGTTGTGGAGACGGCTTTGAAGCAGGAAGAAGAGCAGCAGCGCCACGAGAAGCTGGAGAAGCTGGTGGATCACAAGCTGATGGAGATCGATCCGGATACGGCGGGAATGGGGGAACCGGTGAAGGAAGCCTTGGCCTATGTAGAGCAGCATCTGCACGAGCAGCTGACCCTGTCTGAAGTAGCCGGCTTGATTCACTTGAATGCCAGCTACTTCAGCGTGCTGTTCAAAGAGCAGGTTGGCGTATCGTTCAGCGAATATTTGTCGCGTATCCGAATTCAGCGTGCCAAGGAGCTGCTGTTGCAGACGCGCCTGCCGATTGGTGAGATCGGAGAGCGCGTAGGCTACCGCACGGATAAATATTTTATCAAAGTGTTCAAGTCCCTGGAAGACATCAGTCCAAGCCGCTACCGCCAACAAATGAAGGATGAGCACAGCGAAATCCAATAAAAGTGGAATTATACCCAATGAGCGTGATCTTATAGTCCTCCGGCCGCGATGCTAGAGTGTGTATGAGAACGATTACATTCGCCCGCACAACAAATCATGGAGGTTATAGGAATGCGGAGGAACACAATAACCCCAAGCCTGATATTGACGTTTATGCTGGCACTCGTTCTGCCGGGCTGCGGTTGGGGGGGCAATTCAGCCGGGACCAGCCCTGCGTCCCAGACACCAGGTGATGCACCGGCGCAAAAGGTTACCCTCAAGATGATGCATTTATGGCCGGCGGACAGCTCGGCCCAGCAGAATAAACTGGTTGGGCAGATCATTGACGATTACCAGAAGGAGCATCCGAACGTCACGATCAAGCAGGAAGTGCTGGAAAATGAGCAGTATAAGAACAAGCTGAAGGTGCTGTCTGCCGCAAACGAGCTGCCGGATGTCGGCATTACTTGGGCCGCAGGCTTCATGGAGCCTTACGTGAAGGGCGGATTGTTCGCTCCGCTGGATGATATCCTGTACGGGGAGCAGCTGAAGGACAAATTTGTAGCCGGTACTACGGAAGCTTATGCAGTGGACGGCAAGACTTATGCCCTGCCCATCGAGCTGAATATCTCGCCTATTTACTATAACAAGGATATCTTTACCAAATACAGTCTGCGGGTTCCAACCACGTATAAGGAATTCAAGCAAATTGTGAGAATACTCTCGTATAACGGAGTAGCTTCTATCGCCTTGGGCAACAAAGACCGCTGGACCGGCTCATTGTGGTATATGTATCTGGCTGACCGGATCGCGGGAAGCGACACCCTGAAAAAAGCGACCGATGGTTCAGGTTCGTTTGATGACCCGGGATTAATCAAGGCTGCGGCTGAAGTGCAGACTCTGGTGGATATGAACGCCTTCAATAGGGGCTTCAACGGATTGTCGAACGAGGAGGGCAAGTCGGAGTTCGTGAATGAAAAAGCGGCTATGTATCTGACAGGAACATGGGAGCTGCCTAACTTTACTACTAACCCGGATATCCCTCAGGTATTTAAGGACAAGGTTGGGTTCTTCAAGTTCCCTACCGTCGATGGGGGGAAAGGGAATATCAACAGCTGGGTGGGCGGTCCCGGTGTCGGCCTATTCATAGCCGAATCCTCCAAGGTGAAGGAAGAAGCCAAAGCCTTCGTCGAGTACTTCGTATCCAAATGGGGCCAGGATTCTGTAACGACGGCGGGTGTTATTCCGGCGACCAAAGTAGATACCTCGAATTCCGAGCTGCCTCAGTTGTATGTGGATTTGCTGAACGAGCTCAATCATGCGAGCAGCATTACTTTGTTTGCGGATGTGCAGATGAAGCCGAATGCCGCTCAGGTCCACCTGGATATGATTCAGGCACTGTTCGGCAAGGCGGTAACGCCGGAGCAGTTCGCAGCCAAGCATAAAGAAGCGGTGGAGAAAGGAAACTGAAGATTCGGGTGATTAGCGGAAACGGAAGTCTCCTGTGGTGCTAGGGCTCCCTTTCGATTCCGGCCCATCCCCACTGGAGCAACTACGCCAATGTGTGTATAAATGGAAATACAAGGCATTATTTTATAAACAGTGTGTGGATTACAGCGGCTTCACTGGCGCTCTGGAGGCTGTAGAAGCCTTAGCCCATTTTAGAGAAATGGGATGTCCCACAGCCGGATTGACGGCTTGCCGGGGATCCCATTTCTGCGTATCAAGGGCTGTCGCGGAGAAAGAGACCTACCTCCTGCTGCGGCAAGAGAAATAGAAAAATTCATCATCCGAGGTAACAACTTGGTCAAAAGCATATTGTGCCGCCAGACGGGACAGCTCTTCGTTTGCGGGAATAGGTTCACGCTCGCTAATGTAACCGATGCGCTGATGATGCTCCTTCAGACCCTGCCGTGTTCTGGAGTGGGCGATCACAAAGGTGCCTCCAGGAAGCAGGCTCCGCTGGGCGTTGGCGAAGAGCATATCCAGATTGGAGAAATGGGGGATGCTGTTATAGATCAGCACATGGTCAAAGCCCGGATGGTAAGCGAGCGGGCTCTCGAAATCGGCGCAGTCCGTCTCCGCCTCGGGGAAGCTTCTGCGCAGCTCCTCCAGCATTCCCGGGGAAATGTCCATAGCCAAGTAGCGCCGGGGAGCAATCTGCCGCTTCTTCAGCGCATGGAGAATGACGCCGCTGCCGGAAGCCACGTCCATGAGACTCTGGCCGCTTTGTATACCGAGGGCGGCGACTACTTTTTCGGCCTGTCCAATTGCTTCCTCACTATTGCTCCAGACAGCGGCGAGGGTATTGAATTGCTCTTTCTCTGCTTCTTTCCGCTCATTCATTGTCATTGCAATCATTCTCTCCCTTTGTTATAGATTGGAAAATTATATGTATAAAAAGCGGTTCTCTGGATCTGGACAGATCGGGATGAACCGCTTGTTTTATTCCATTATACATCAGTGTGCCGGTGCGGCCGAAGGGACAGCAGCCTCCGAAGACTCGTGCCCAATCAGTCCATGCTTTTCCCAAGCCCGGCTCTTCCAGCGGAAATACATGATGATCGCCCGGAGCCATTCATCAAAGGCAGTAGCCAGCCAGACTCCGGCCAGGCCCAAATGCATCTGGAATACCAGCACATAGCCGAGCGGCAGACTGATGCAGATCATCGATATAAGACCCATATAGACAGGGAATTTGGCATCGCCCGAGGCGCGCAAGGAGTTGATAATGACCAGGTTGCAGGTTCGTCCGGTCTCCAGGAAGATACTGAGCAGAATAACCTGGGCACCCATGGTGACGATACTCATATTATCTGTAAATAGACCCATCAGCGGAATACGGAAGAAAATGACGGCAGCATCAATAATCACCGTGACGAGCAGCGCCCATTTTGCACTGTTGAACACCCGCTTGTAGGCTTCCTCCGGCCGCCCTGCTCCGACGAGATGTCCTACAATAATGGAGGTTCCCATAGATACAGCAACGCTGAATAAGAAGATGTAGCTGGAGATATTCAGCGCATATTGGCGGGTAGCCATAGCTTCGGCGCCCAGATACGTAATATATAGGGTGAAAATCAGCTGGCAGGATTGATAGATCACCGATTCAAACGCGGACGGGATACCGATTTTGAGAATTTGCATGACATATTTTTTGGAAAGATGAATGTAATACGTCCATTTTACCCGCACCTCCATAATTCTGTAGAGCAGCAGGAAGAAGAGAATCAGGCAAATGAGACGGCTGGCTACCGTGGAAATTGCTGCTCCTTGCACACCCAGCGCAGGCAGGCCGAAATGTCCAAAGATCAGCAGATAATTACCGGCTACGTGAATGAGATTCATCAGCAGGGAGACCATCATGGTCTGCTTGGTAAAACCGTGTGTGCGGATGGTCGTTGCCAGGGCATTCAGCAGCGCCTGCAGGAAAATCCCGCCTCCGACAATATGGATATAGACCTTGGCATGTACGAGAATGTCCCCTGTGACATTCAGCGCGCCCAGCAGCGAGCCTCCGAAGAACAACAGAGCTGTGCTGAGAATAATGCCTACTGCCAGATTTAATGTAATGGCATTGCCGGTGACCTCTGCGGCCTCTTTGGGCTTCCTCGACCCGAGATACTGGGACACGACAATGGCTGCACCGTTGCCGATTACGCTCAGCACGAGGATAGCCATAGTAATAATCTGATTGGCTGCGCCTACACCGGACACCGCATCATCCGATACCGAGCTGATCATGAACGTATCCACACTTCCCATAAGCATAAACAGGAACAGTTCCAAAAATATAGGCCAGGTCAGCTTAATCAAATTAAACTCCTGGTGTTTCGTTTGGTTCATTACACACCTTCTTTTAGTTATTTCTTGCTGCCTGTCAGCTGTAAACAAGGTGTATGTTAGCACAGCTTTTATGAAAATGCAGTACATTTACGAAAATTCTGAAAAAACCAACATGAGTTTCCTGGACCACTCCCGTTAAGCAGACCTTTACCAGGCGCAATAGTATCCTTGGAGTAACTACAACACGGCAAAGTGCCTACTTCCCTTAATGAATCTATGCACCTACAATAGGTGAAGCACTTACTAAAATATATTAAAAGGAGTCGAATAGATGAAGCTGCAATTGGCGCTGGACCTTGTAAATATTGAAGGGGCGAAGGATATTGTCTCGGAGGTAGCCGAATTCATAGATATTGTGGAGATTGGAACACCGATTGTTATTAATGAGGGCCTGCATGCGGTGAAGGCGATGAAGGAAGCTTTTCCAGCATTGACCGTATTGGCAGATCTGAAAATTATGGATGCCGGCGGGTACGAGGTGATGAAGGCGGCTGAAGCAGGCGCGGATATCGTGACCGTACTTGGTGTGTCCGATGACTCAACGATTAAAGGGGCTGTAGAGGAAGCCAAGAAAAGCGGCCGTGAGATTCTTGTGGACCTGATCAACGTCAAGGATATCAAGGGAAGAGCGGCCGAAGTGGACGCGCTTGGTGTGGATTATGTCTGTGTGCATTCCGGGTATGACCATCAGGCTGAAGGCAAAAACTCCTTCGCTGATCTGCAGGCCATCAAGAGTGTAGTGAAGCAGGCCAAAACGGCAATTGCCGGGGGCATCAAGCTGGGCACGCTGCCTGAAGTGATTGCAGCCGGCCCCGATCTGGTGATCGTTGGCGGCGGCATTACCGGTGAAAGCGATCAGAAGGCTGCGGCGGCGGAAATGAAGCGCCTGGTCAGCCAGGCCTAATCCCTTTATGGATACTGTTAGCTATGCACAGGAGATAGTGAATGAGCTGCAGCGTTCGGTCGGACAGCTTGAGACAGCGGAGGCCGAGCAGCTGGCAGCGCTGCTGCTGCGCTCCGGCAAGGTCTTCGTCGCCGGTGCCGGCCGCTCTGGTCTTATGGGCCGGGCCTTCGCGATGCGGCTGATGCACACCGGTAAGGAAGCCTACGTGGTCGGTGAAACGGTAACACCGGGGATCGGGCCGGGAGATGTGCTGGTGCTGGGCTCCGGTTCCGGCGAGACGGCCAGCCTCTTGACCATGGCCGGCAAAGCTAAGGCAGCGGGAGCCGCCGTTGTGGCTGTAACGATTTCCCCGGAGTCATCCATTGGCCGGCTGGCTGATCAAACCGTCAAGCTGCCGGGTGCACCCAAGGAACAGACGGACGGAGGTCATATCACCATCCAGCCGATGGCTTCACTGTTTGAACAGACCCTGCTGCTCTTTTACGATGCCGTGATTCTGCGGATGATGGAAGAGACCGGCCAGACCTCCACCCGGATGTTCGGCAACCACGCCAATCTGGAATGAAAATAACACCGCCTGTCCAAAGAATCCGGATAGGCGGTGTTTGATTGTGTACAGCTGGCAGATTCTTGATCTATCTTACGGCCTGCCCCTCTAGCGCTTAAGCAAATCCTCGCGGATAGGTGTGAAGGCATCGAGCAGCGCTGATTCTGCCTCCAAGGCTGTTACGCCATGTTTGGCATTTGCCGGTATGGCAATACTTTGGCCTGCGCTAACAATGTGCTCCATGCCGTCAATACGGAACACAAAGCTTCCACGCAGACAGTAGCTCATCTGCTCGTGGAGATGGCTGTGCTCATAGCCCTCGGCCCCTTTTTCGAAATGAACCTCCATCATCATCAGACTTGCTGCCGCATTCAAAATACAGCGTTTGACTCCAGGCTCTGCCGGTTCCCATACTCCAAGATTGCTCATGTTCTAATCTTCCTCCATCTATTTAATGTGTGTATTACCCGGATTTGCCGCTTATCGAGGCATGGCGATGTGAATCCTGCCTGCCTCAAGTCTCAGTCCCATTGGCTCAGGCTGTCCTGGCTCTGCTGTCTCAGGCTCTCCAAGCAGTCTGAGTGGTCCAAGGTCCGGGACCGTAATATGACGGCTCTGCCCGGTACCGTTGATGGCGGCGATAAACCACGCGCCGTCCGACCGGGTGATCTTGTACAAGCAGCCTGCCTTAATGAATACAAAATTACGCTCATACTCCCTGGCATTAGCATCTGGAATGCGGCTTCTTACATAATCCAGTTCCTCCGAAAACCGGACCTCCTTGCAGTTGCTTCGCAGCGGGCCGTTGGCGAATCTTCCGGATTTATCATCAAATTGGACAACATTATGGGCTGCGCCGGATACATACCAGTGCCGGTCTCCGTTATAATAGCCCCCTGTTCCGGAATCGAGTGTTACCGAAACCCCGTTCGCCCAGATGGAGAAATGCCCCTCATCGTGATGAGCATGGTAAGTCAGCGGCGAAGCCTCGTAGATCGCATAATGCTGCAGATTCTGCTCCCCGCTGCGGAAGATGACATAGCCGATATCGGGATAATGTACGGAGCCGAGAGCGGGCTGCTGCTCCGGGAGGTTCGGCTGTGGATACAGTAGAGCGACCAGAGGCAGGGGATATGCTCCGTTATCCTCCACGGGTGCACCGCCGCGCTTCCAGGTCCAGATCATTTCCCCGGCAAGCTGCGGGTCTTCCTCCGTATAGAATGGAGCCGCATAGCCGAGTAGGCGAAACCACTTCTCCTGTACATTGGCATCACCAACAGCCGGTGTAAGCAGAACCGGGGAGCCGGAAACGCCGCCCTGAAGGGTATCTGCCGCAGTCACCGTGCCCATAAGGAAGCGGTACATGCCCTTTACCTTGTCATGCTTGAAATAATCAACGCCCTTCAAGCACTTCAGCAGGAAGAAAAAGAGAAAATAGCGGTGCAGCACGGCCCCGTGGTAGCGGATGTTCTCCGGCCAAGCGCCGTCTGGGTCCACCACTTCCGCGAGCTGCCAGTCGATGACAGAGAGGGCATGATCAAGATAGGCTCCGCTCTGTTCCTCCTGCGGGAAGAGGAGGGCATACACGCCCAGCCCGGTCGCCCGGTCCGCATTCCAGTTGCTGCGTTTGCGCCCTTCTCGTCCGGGAAGGTCTCCAGATCGAACCGGTAGTAGCCGGTATCCATCATCATTGCGGCAATGTAGCGGAAGTGGGCGAGAAGCTGAGACTCCTCCTCGGGAAGGAGAACACTGCTGCCAGCTATCTGATCATAGATGACCGAGGCAGCAGCAAGCCCTCTCCCGATATGCACCGCACCGTAGGTATCATCGTCATGCCAGCCGTCTCTGCGGAAAATATCCATGCCTACCTGCATGTCTGCCAGCATGTACAGCAGCTTTTGCTTGGCTTGTTCCGCAAATCTGCTTTCGCCTGAGATCATATACATATTGGCGTCTGCACCCGTTGACTCAAGCTGGTACACCCAATTGGTCAGCGTGGGCCGGTTAAAAGTGGGGGAGAGCAGTTCCGGTCCCAGCGGCTGCTTCGCAGCATTCAGGAAACGGACCTCGGCGCGGATTCCTCCGCTCAGAGGCGCCTCCAGGCTGAGTGCTGTTTGCATGCTGTAATGATCCCCTTCGCGTACAGGGATGAGCTCCTCATAACGCAGGACTGTCATTTCAGATTCCGCCGTATTGCTTATCCGGATACACTGCACATCCTCATCCGGAACACTTCCCGCCGGAGTCACGCCCGAAGGCTGAAGACCACTCCGGCCCCCTGGCATTTGCTCCAGATAAACATTACTGCCGCTACCCGGCTCCTGGCACCATCCCGACAGAGCATGCTGCAAGCCGCCATTCGCCAGTGCAATGGGCAAACCAAGCTGGGAATGAGTCAGTCGCAGGCCGCCGATGCGGGCCCCGGCACCGCCGCCGTGTGCTGAATTCATCGGTAGTTCAGACCTCCTTGTAAAGTTGTCATGATTCGCTGGCGTCCCTTTCTTTTATTAGTATAGCCGTGCTTTCACTAAGGGCGGGATGGATAAACAAAGGGAAGAAAGGGGGACAAAGCAACTGAAAAAGTGAAATTCTCCCCCAAGGGCAGTCGCTTTCTCCCTAACCGTTATGAACGGAGTGAATTATCATTAAGGACAGATGCATAGACCAATGACAGGAGGAACAATAAATGAATGAATCGAAACGTCAAATTAACGCCTGGACCTCCGTTGCTCCCAGCTTGATTCTGACGCTGATTTTTGGAGTGTATCCTATCTTTTGGGCTCTAAAGTACATGTTCTATGATTACCAGGGCTTTGGCGAACCGCTGTTCATCGGACTGGATAATTTCGAGCGCCTGTTCCGGGACAAGGAATTCTGGAAGTCGGTGGTCAACACCTTCATCTATGCTGGCGGCAAGCTGCTGATTACTTTGCCGTTGTCCTCAACCGTGCACTGAAGGGGCGGCAGCTGCTCCGGGATTATTTCTTCTCCCAAGGACGTCTCGAAGGAATGAAAAAAGTCGATGTCTTCAACAAATTTATTTTTGCCGGCGGTGATCTGGACAAGGAGCTCCAGGATTTGAATACCCGCTACAATGCAGCACTGGAAAAAGCCAAAGCTGCGGGCGACACCGATATTGCAGCACAGCCGGATTTCAGCGCGGTCAGTCTGCAGGGATCATTAGCTGACAAGTAAAATAGAAGGAACGCACACAGACCGCCTGCTTACAAGCCGGCGGTCTGTGTGCGTATATGGAGCGGGATTTGACTTCCCCGCGGTCATGTGCGTCTCCCGGGTGTTCTGTAGTATGATTAAGAAGGAAGGGAGCTGCTTCAATTGGCAACGGAGATTAAGGACCGCATTAACCTGAAGGAAATCAACTGCGAGAAGGAGCTTACGCTTGCTGTCATTGGCGGGAAGTGGAAGCTGATTATTCTGTGGCATCTGGGCCTGGAAGGGACCAAACGCTTCAGCGAGCTGAAGAAGCTGATTCCCCATATTACACAGAAAATGCTGACCAACCAGCTCCGTGAGCTGGAAGAGGATCAGCTTGTATTCAGACAAGTGTATGCCGAGGTTCCGCCGAGAGTGGAATATTCATTGACGGAGTACGGGCAAAGCCTGCTTCCTGTGTTGCATATGATGTATGACTGGGGCAAAAACTACGGAGAGAATGTAATCTGGAAGGACATCCCTCCAGGCGAGAGATAGCAATGGAATAGAAATTTCTATGCTCATATCGATAGTATCTGCAAGGAAAGTACGTTACATAAATGTGCGTGCTTTCTTTTTGTGCCCAACTAGATTACACTAAGTATGAAGCTTACTAAAAGATATTAGATATTCGGTATTCGGTATATAAACTATATTGGAGGGATTACAGAAGATGTTAAAAACAGATTACAGTCCGTTGCTTGAATCATTCCAGTTCGCAATCGGGATTTCGTTGAAAAACCGCGTAGTAATGGCACCTATGACCAACTTCTCCTCGAATGAGGATGGGACGGTATCCGGACCGGAGCTTGATTATTACATCCGCCGCTCCAAAGGAGCAGGAATGGTGATTACCGCCTGTGTATACGTATCGCGTGGAGGCAAGGGATTCGCAGGTGAGTTCGGTGCTGACCGTGATGAGCTGATTCCCAGCCTGCGTCAGCTGGCTGAAGCCATAAAGGGTGAGGGCGCAAAGGCGGTTCTGCAGATTTTCCACGGCGGACGCCAATGCCCGCCGGCGCAGCTGCCTGACGGACAGCCCGTCAGCGCAAGCAATGTGCCGTCAGAGCTTCCCGGCGGCGGACATGGACCTGTTCCCCGTGCGCTGACCGATGAAGAAATCGAAGGGATCATCGCCGACTTTGGTGCGGCTACCCGCCGTGCGATTGAAGCCGGATTTGACGGTGTGGAGATTCATGGAGCAAATGGTTATCTGCTGCAGCAGTTCTTCTCTCCGCATTCCAACACGCGTGAAGACCGTTGGGGTGGAGATGTGCAGAAACGCCTGGCCTTCCCGCTGGCCGTTCTGCGCGCAGTAAAAAGTGCAGTGAAAGAACATGCATCATCGCCGTTTCTTGTCGGCTACCGTTTTTCTCCTGAGGAACCGGAGACGCCTGGAATTACAATGGCCGAATCCTTCGTACTGATCGATGCGCTGAAGGAAGAAGGGCTGGATTATCTCCATGCCTCGCTGCAGGAACTCTGGTCGCTGCCGCGGCGCGGAACCGAAGATAGCCGCCCGCGGATTGAACAGATCGTTGACCGCGCGGGCAGCGGACTGCCGGTGATTGGCGTCGGTTCGCTCTACAGCGCAGATGATGCGCTGAAGGGCCTGACCAGCGGAATCCGTCTGGTGGCGCTGGGCCGTCCGCTGCTGATTGAACCGGACTGGGTGCAGAAGGTTGCTGAAGGCCGTGCCGATGAGATCCGTACGGAGCTGGACACTGCTGCACAGAGCACACTTGTCATCCCCGATCCGCTGTGGGGTGCTCTGACCCATACTCCTGGCTGGATTCCAGTGAAGTCTTAAGAAGACCGCCAGCTTAATGAAATATGCTGTTCATAACCTCTCGCTGCTGCTTCATCAGGGCAGTGAGAGGTTATTTGCGTAGATTCCAAGGGATGTGTGATACAATCATATTTATTGGCGATATACATAATTTGGGCAAAGGGGATCACACCTAATGAATGTACAGCGGAGCAGCGGAGCATCTACTTCAAATGAATACCCGGAATCCCTTCAGAGTACGCTTGAACTGATCAGCGGGAAGTGGAAGGGGATTCTTCTCTATCATCTAATCAGCGGAACTAAGCGATTCAACGAAATCCGCAGGCTCTGCCCGGACATCACCCAGCGGATGCTGACTCTTCAGCTCAGAGACATGGAGCGTGCAGGACTTGTTCATCGAAAGGTGTATCCGCAGGCCCCGCGGAAGGTGGAATACTCCTTGACGGACTGTGGCCGAGGCCTGGAGACAGCCCTTCTGAATATCAAAAGCTGGGGTGAAACTTACCGCCAGGAACTCTTCAGGGAGCATCCCGGGCTGCCTGAATTGCCAGCCTCTGCTTCTCCGGCTGCAGAACCGCAGGCAGAGCCTAAACAAATATCCCCGGCTAGGAGCTAATGCTCCTGCCGGGGATATTGTTACATATAAGGGGGTGTGTACCCACTGCACCTAAGCCGTTAGGCTTTCTGCTCAGTCAGCTTGGCGATCTCGACAATGACCTGCACGGCCTTTAGCATTACATCCACGGAGGCATACTCGAATTTTCCATGGAAATTCTCACCACCAGTGAAAATATTCGGTGTCGGCAGCCCCATATATGACAGCTGCGAACCGTCGGTGCCACCGCGGATCGGGCGGATCACTGGAGTAATACCAAGGTTCTCCATGGCTTCCTGGGCGATATCGACAATATGCCGCACTGGCTCGATTTTTTCACGCATATTATAATATTGATCCTTCATTTCCAGAACTACATTCTCTGCTCCGTAGGTAGACTGGAATTCCTCAACAATCGCTGCGATATACGCCTTGCGGTTCTCGAAGGCCTCTCGGTCAAAGTCACGGATGATATACTGCAGCTTGCTGTGCTCCGCTGTACCCGACATGGAGATCAAATGGTAAAAGCCCTCATAGCCCTCAGTGAATTCCGGCGCTTCGCCGGATGGCAGTCGGAGGTGGAACGCCATGGCGATTTTGGACGAATGAATCATCTTGCCTTTGGCAGTTCCGGGATGCACGTTTACACCGTGGAAGCTGATTTTGACACCGGCAGCGTTGAAGCTTTCGTATTCCAATTCCCCGAGCGGTCCACCGTCCACCGTATAGGCATGGGAAGCCCCGAAGCGCGCAACATCGAATTTATGCGGCCCGCGTCCAATTTCCTCATCAGGGGTAAAAGCGACTCTGATCTTGCCATGCTTGATTTCCGGATGCTCCAGCAGGTAGGCCATGGCGGTCATAATCTCAGCGATTCCCGCTTTATTGTCTGCCCCCAGCAGGGTGGTGCCATCCGTTGTGATCAGCGTGTGGCCTTTGTATTCAGGCAGCTCCGGGAAGCTCTGCGTGGAGAGCACAACGCCCAATGCTTCATTCAGGACAATATCCTTGCCATCGTAGTTCTCGATAATCTGCGGCTTCACATCCGCTCCGGTGAAATCAGTCGCAGTATCCAGATGTGCCAGGAAACCGATCGTGGGAACTTGCTTTTGGGTGTTGGCAGGCAGGGTAGCCATGACATAGGCATGCTCGTCCACTGTAACCTCCACAAGACCCAGCTCCTGAAGCTCTGCTACCAGCTTGTGGGCCAGGTCCATCTGCCCCGGTGTGGAAGGACAGGCTTCATTGTCATCATTCGATTGGGTATCCATTTGGGCATACGAAACAAACCGTTCGATCAGCTTTTCTTTCATTAACAGGTCATCTCCTCTATCTCATCGTATATCTATAGTATCACTTTCCATACAATGTCTCATCCCTTGTCGCCAGATGGGGAAACCGGCTCTTTGCGGAGCAGAGTGGCTGAGAGCAGATAGCGGTCTGGTGCCGGGCCGATATAGGTAAACGGATAGCAGGTAATCAGAGTAAGCACTGCTTCGCTTTTCTGCTGCTTGATTACACCTCTTGCGTCACCGTCTACAATCGTACTGCCGGTAATGCTGTAAATGAATTTTCCGCCCACAGTTTCAACCTCGATTAGATCACCCTTCTTCAAAGTGCCTAGCCCCCGGAACACCGTGTCACGATGGCCGGCCACCACACTGTTGCCCAATGTACCGGGCGGGGCGCTCCCTATATCATGCCCAGCCCCTTTTTTAAGCTGTGGCCGCTGCGTGCCTTCCAGAATGGCAATCCGTTTATCCAGTTTGGGCAGATAGATCTCTCCGATAATTTCGCCCTTCTTGTAGATGGGTTTTGAGGTGCTTTTTGTTTCCGATGGACTGATCATGCCGTCAGGCAGGGGTGTTTCATCATTGGACTGGGATATAATGGGAGCTTCCTCCCTCTTTTTCTCCCATTCCTGCAGTGCCTGGCGAGCCTCGGCGGGGGCCCGGAAGATTTGGAAGGCCGAATAGAGCATGATACACAAAGAGAGTACGAAGATCAGCTTCACGGCAATGGCCAGCCCCGAATGCTTCTTCATACTCTCGCCTCCAGCCTGTGTTGAAATGGGTTTACTTCTTCGAGCTTAGTCTACGTAAGATAATTATGCTCACAATTGCTACCGCCAAGCTGATCAGAATCAGGTTATACCAGGGTTCTGCAGTGTCCGGCAGCTTCCCGCCGCCGTCTGGTCCCCCGAGCGGAAGCTCATCATCCCCTAGTGTCACTCCAGGATCCGGTGATGATGTTGCTTCATTGCCGGTTCCTGTATTGCCGGTTCCCGGTGAAGCCGATGGTGGACTTCCGCTGCTGCTGTTATTGCCGCCCAGTGGAACCGGCGGGTCGGTGACCGTAGCTTCATTTAAACCCGGTGAAGCTGTTGCTGCAGATGAAGCAGCAGGTGTAACGATTGTTCCCGGCACCGAGCTGGCGGTTGGCGCAGCGGTCGGGCCGTCTGTCGGATTCGGAGTAGCAGAAGCCGAAGGTGTGGCGCTAGGCGCAGCCGACGGATTCGGAGTAGCAGAAGCCGAAGGTGTAGCACTAGGCGTAGCCGATGGATTCGGAGTAGCAGAAGCCGAAGGATTCGGAGTAGCAGAAGCCGAAGGTGTGGCGCTAGGCGCAGCCGACGGATTCGGAGTAGCAGAAGCCGAAGGTGTAGCGCTAGGCGTAGCCGACGGATTCGGAGTAGCAGAAGCCGAAGGTGTGGCACTAGGCGTAGCCGAAGGATTCGGCTCACCGGAAGCGGAGAATATGAAGGCTACACTGGTTGTTTTCGCCTGATATTCATTACCAGCCTCATATGGAAAAGTTACATCCATTTGAATGGCCTCTTGGGCTCCACCAGACAGTGTTCCTACTGCCACCCGCCCCTCCGCCTCGCTCATTACCCCGGAATAGAGGATGACTCCCTCTTTTTGCAGGGTCATTTGCAGGATATTGTACAATTCCTTGTCCCCGGACATAAATTTGAAGTCTACATAGTAATTGAATGGCTCATTACCTTCATTAATCACGGTATAGTCAGAGGAGGTGACATCCCCCGGCTGCATATTGTTCATCTTCGCCATACTGGTTGTGTGTGAATTCACTGTAAGCTTTATCGTGTCCTCTGCACTTGCGCCCCCGGCATGCCAGACAACCCCGGCCAGAACGATCAGAATATAGACGCCAATAATTGCCCTGTGGTATTTTCTCTTCACTTGCCCGCTCCTTTCTTTCTGGAAGCTCAGCCTTGCTACCCGCAGACATTCGGCATAAACTCCGCTTTATTCTCACTATTTGCATATACCTTGTCGAAAAGAGTGGTTTTTTGAAGAACCACTACATGTATAAAGCGATAAAGGGAAGTGTCTAGGTTGTTAAGGAATTATGTATGTTCGTTATAACGAATAATATCAGTATAATCAAAATTTCAGATAAGTAAAAACGGGAATTAGGATGTATATTGGTCTTATAGGATCAAAAATTAGGATAAATAGATGAATATTTAAAGATAGCTTCCGATTTCTGTTTATTTCTCTGGATTAAAGAATATTTGTGTTTTTTATAAAGAACGATTGTGATAGTCCATTCAACATCAGCGGGTGTGTTGTTTCCAATACGTCAAAAAAGAGAAAGCAACAATACGCTGCCTTCTCTTTTTGATTCTGAATATGATTTATCTAAACCCGGCTTCAGATAGTTTAGCTTTCCTTCACCAGTTCGGCAACAAGCTCATAGGAATGCAAGCGTGCAGAGTGGTCATAAATCTGCGAGGCCACGATGAATTCATCGGCCTGGGTTTCTTCTACGATTTGCAGCAGTCTTTCCTTGATCGAGGTTTGATCTCCTGCGATGGAGTAGAGCTGCTTGCTGAGCAGCATAGCCTTTTCCTGAGGAGACCACAGTCCCTCCATGCTGTCTACTGGAGGCTGGAGCTTGCCGGTCCGGCCGCGGATAATATTGAGAAATTGCTGCTGCTGCGAAGTCGCAAGCCAACGAGCCTGCTCTGTAGTTGCGGCCGCCGTAATTCCAAGCCCCACCATGACATGCGGCTTATCCAGCGTCTCTGACGGCTTGAAGCTGGTGCGGTACAGATGAAGGGCCGGAAGCAGATAATCGGGTGCGAAGTGGCTGGCAAAAGCAAATGGTAGACCAAGCTGGCCTGCGAGCTGGGCACTGAAGCCGCTGGAGCCTAGCAGCCAGATCGGCACATTCAGGCCTTCACCTGGAACTGCGCGGACACCAAGCGGCCGTGAGCCGGCTCCCTCCGGATTAAAGTAGGCTCTGAGCTCACTGAGCTGCTCGGGGAATTCACTGCCGTCACTGCCAAGGCTGCGGCGCATGGCCCGGGCAGCAGCCTGATCTGAACCGGGAGCTCTGCCCAGTCCCAGGTCGATCCGGCCGGGATACAGCGATTCAAGTGTTCCGAATTGCTCGGCAATCATGAGCGGTGCATGGTTACTGAGCATAATGCCTCCCGACCCTACCCGAATGCTCTTGGTGCCTGCGGCAACATGGCCGATGACAAGGGAGGTAGCAGAGCTGGCAATTCCAGGCATGTTATGATGCTCTGCGAGCCAATAGCGGTGATACCCCCAACCTTCGGCATGACGGGCCAGATCAAGCGTGTTATGAAAAGAATCCGCTGCCGTTCCACCCTCCACAATAGGAGCCAGATCCAGCACGGAAAACGGAATGTCCTGCAGTTTTTTCACGAATATCCCTCCCAAATGGATGCTTCTATTAATAACCAGTATTTGCAGCATGGAAATGATCTACCCGGCAATTATAACATGAAAATAAATTATTTACACACTTTAAGTAAGCTAGTGTCCGGAAGTTTGCTGCGAATCCCCCTTTTTCCAAGGGTGGCCATGAGATGAAATGAATTCTGTATTGCCTAAACGCCAACAATGAAAGCGCTTAAAAAAAATCTGTTGTCAATTATGGAAACCCCTGCTATAATCGCTTTGAAAAGCTTTTCTAAGTAAAAACGGCTTCGCCGTCCTTTTAAGGATGGTATCCGTTTCAGCGAGAAATATAAGGATAATTTATTTGTGAGCCATATAAATTCTTATATTTTAAAAAAGGAAGTTACGCTAATGAAGCCAACCATCAGAGATGTTGCCAAAATGGCAGAGGTGTCGATCAGTACTGTATCCCGCGTGATGAATGCACCGAATACCGTAGTTGAGAGTAAACGCAGCCGTGTAATTGAAGCCATAGAGAAGCTGAAGTATCAGCCCAATGCCTTCGCCCGGGGATTGATTTACAAGAAGTCTTATATGCTGGGCTTGCTTATCCCTGATATTGAGAACCTTTATTTTGCCGGAGTGATCCGGGGAATGCAGGATGCCTGCATTAAGCTGGGTTACAGTCTGATGATCTGCAATACCGACCGTGATAAGGACCGGATGCTGAGCTACATTGATACTTTTCATGAGAAGCAGGTCGATGGGATTGTGTACGCCAGTGATGTCCTGTACCCGGAATGTTATGAGAAGCTGACCGGCTGCAGAATTCCCTTTGTGCTGGTCTCATCCCACTCGGAAGAATTCGATGTGCCTACAGTGGAGATTGATGATGAAAAGGCAGCCTGCGACGCGGTCAGATTTCTGATCGAGCTGGGTCACACCGAAATCGGCATGATCGGGTTCGATCATGTGAATTCCGTGTCAGGCCCACCTAGGTATGACGGCTTTGTAAGAGCATTAACAGAAGCCGGACTTGAGTACAATGTGGAGAAGGTCAGATATGCCAATCACCGTTTTGAGCATGCCTATCAAGCTACGCATGAGCTGTTTGCGGATTATCCGGAAGTGACGGGCTTATTCTGTGTCGCTGATGAGTTCGCGATGGGGGCAATCTCGTATTTGAAAGACCGTAATATTCTGGTGCCGGGCCAGGTATCCGTTATCGGGTTCGATAATCTGCGGATGTCGGGGATGTTCATTCCGAAGCTGACGACAATTGCACAGCCGATTTATCAACTGGGCTATAGAGCCGCCGAGAAGCTGCATGAGCTGCTGACCACCGGCAAGGTGGAAGTAACCACAGAAAAAATGGAGCATAAGCTGATTGTGAGGGAATCCTCACGGGAACGATGAGTCCTGTATACTTTGAAAAGCTTTTCACAAGAGTGGGATGAAGGCTAACTATTTTCAATATAGTATTGGTAACGCATACAACCTAAGACAGTCTTATGCTCCACTACTTCTTGCAAGGAGGTGATCCCGCAGGTAAGCGAGCAACAACCGAACGTAAGCACAAGAAATGCAGTCTCACAAACCATAATTAAAGGGGATGTATGACGAATGAAAAAGGCTACGGGACGAAAACTGTCACTCGCCATGGTGCTATGCTTATCCTTCACCATGCTGCTTAGCGGTTGCGGCGGGAATAATAACACGAATAATGCGGCTAAGACTGATCCGCCAGCGGCTACAGAGGCACCGGCTGCATCTAACAATCAGGCATCACCTGATCCTACCGAGGCCGCTGCTGCGGGCTCACCGCTGGATTTGGCTATGAAAGGTGATTATAAAGGAACCAAAGTCACGATGTTCGGACCCTTCGTAGATGCTGACCAGGTGAAATTCGAGAAAAGCATCAAGGAATTTGAAGACAAGACCGGCATCGACATTCAATATGAAGGCTCCAAGGAATTCGAAGCGACGATCAATATCCGCGTCGACGGCGGAAATGCGCCGGATATCGCTGACTTCCCGCAGCCTGGTCTGCTGGCCTCCATTGCCAAAACCGGCAAGGTGGTTGACCTGACAGGAGTGCTGGACCAGGAGAAACTGAAGGCCAACTACAATAAAAGCTGGCTCGATATGTCGACTATGGATGGCAAAGACGGCAAGATTATGGCCGGGATCTGGAACCGCAGCAATGTGAAGAGCCTGGTGTGGTATCCAAAAAAACAATTCGAAGAAGCCGGATATAAAGTTCCGGAAACCTGGGATGAGATGATGGCACTGACTGAGCAAATCGCCAAGGACGGCGATCCGGCCTGGACCATCGGTATCGAGAGTGGTGCGGCTACAGGCTGGGCGGCAACGGACTGGGTAGAGAACATCATGCTGCGGACAACCACGCCGGAGAACTATGACAAATGGGTGAAGGGTGAGCTGCCGTTCACTTCCCCGGAAGTGAAGAACGCCGTTGAAGTCATGTCCAAGATCTGGCTCAACAAGGATTATGTCTATGGCGGAACCAAATCGATCGTAACTACAGCCTTCGGGGATGCTCCTAAACCGATGTTTGAGAATCCTCCAAAGGCCTGGTTCAACCTGATGGGCAACTTTATCACAAGTTTCTTCCCGGAAACCGCTAAGGTGGATCAGGATTACGACTGGTTCTACCTGCCGCCGATTGATCCGCAGTACGGCAAGCCGGTGCTGGTAGCAGGCGATATCTATGCCATGTTCAATGACCGTCCGGAAGTCCGTGCAGTAATGGAATTCTTCACCACCGGTGAATCCATCAAGAGCTGGGTGCAGTCCGGCGGTGTAATCGCTCCAATGAATGATGCTTCTCTGGATTGGTACACCTCTGAATCCGACCGCCGCATGGCGAAGCTGGTGCAGGATGCATCCACGCTCCGTTTTGACGGTTCTGACCTGATGCCGGGTAAAGTGGGTGCGGGTACGTTCTGGAAAGGCATGACCGACTATGTGAGCGGAACGGCAACACTGGATAAGGCTCTGGAACAGATCCAGTCAGGCTGGAAAAACTAAGCGGAACTTATTAAGTCATATATTCATCTAAAAGCGGGGCAGTGTGCAGTGAGTATGGCCTGTCCCGCTTTTTCTCTGTTAACGTATTCTGACCGAACAGATCGACCATGTACAAGGCTTACGAAGAAAGCTTTGCTCGGCGAAACCAGAGCCTATGCTTGCGAGGAAGTTTTGCTCCAGCAAAACTTATAGGAGGAGCTAATATGGATGCACAAATAAAGCCGGAATCCAGTGTTGCAGGTACCGGGGCGAAGCAGAAAATCAGTCTCAGGGCGGTGCTCCTGTCCCTTGTTGTACTACTCTCCAACATCGTTATCAACGGTGTGATTTTCATGTTTTTCCGGGATTCCACGCTGAATCCGCTGCTCACGGCGGTTCTTGCTGTACTGTGGGGCGTGCTGGGGGTGTATCTCATTTACTATACGCTGACCTGGGCGGTGGAGCAGTACCCTGACTATATCCGCAGGAAGGTGCTGCCGTATATTTTTATCGGGCCGGCTGTGATCATTCTGGGCTGGCTGCTGGTGTTGCCTGCACTGCGTACGTTGTACTTGAGCTTCTTTAATGCTTCCTCGGAGAAATTTGTCGGACTCAGCAACTACGCTGCGATATTCAGCGACCACCTCATGGCAACTGCACTGCGTAATAATCTGCTCTGGGTGTTCGTGGGGACGCTGGCTTGTGTCTGCTTCGGGCTGCTCATCGCCATCCTTGCCGACCGCAGCAGCTACGAGAAAATCGCCAAATCGATCATCTTCATGCCGATGGCTATATCTTTTGTAGCCGCAGGCGTAATCTGGAAATTCGTCTATTACTATCAGCCGGGTGATGAGCAAATCGGACTGCTGAATGCGGTCGTGACCTATTTTGGCGGTGAGCCGCAAGCCTGGACGAGTATGCTGCAGCCTTGGAATAACTTTTTTCTCATTGTCATTTTGATCTGGATGCAGACCGGGTTTGCGATGGTCATTTTCTCTGCTGCGATCAAAGGGGTCCCTGACGATATTCTGGAAGCTGCGCGCGTGGATGGGGCGGGTGAGGTGAAGATTTTCTTTGGGATTATGATTCCGATCATTTCTGCGACAATCCTTACCGTTACCACCACCATTATCGTCTTTACATTGAAAATATTTGACGTCGTCATGGTGATGACAGGAGGTCAATACGATACGGAAGTGGTGGCGACACAGTTCTACCGGCAGTTCTTTATGTACCGTAATTTCGGGTACGGCTCGACGCTGGCTATTGTTCTCCTGATCGCGGTCTTGCCGGTTATTATTATTAATCTTCGACAGTTCCGCAAGCAGGGGGGATTCTAAATGGTCGGCAAAAAGAAAAGAAAAGGCGGCAAAACCATCGTCAATCTGGCACTGGGTGTCATTTGTTTTATCTGGCTGCTTCCCACGCTGGGCCTCTTTATTTCCTCGTTCCGTCCGGCAGCGGATATTCTGCAGACCGGCTGGTGGAAAGTGTTCCCCCATCAGGAGTGGAAGGCAGGCGAAACGCTGCAGCTGTCCAAGGATGTGGATCTGCGCCAGCCGATTGAGGTGAACGGCAAAACCTATACAGACGACCAGTTGAAGGCAGGCGTGGAGGTGGATGACAGCCGTCTGATGTGGGAGAACCGCAGAGCGCGCACGGTCAATATGCAGGAGCAGGGCTGGGAGACCAAACCTGATTTTACACTGGATAATTACAATAATGTGCTGTCCGGCAAAGAGTACAAACTCAAGGAGGCCGACGGCAGTGAAACGGTACAAAAAGGAACGGGGCTGTCGCAGGCCTTCTGGAACACGCTGACGATTGCGGTTCCGGCTACGGTTATTCCGGTGCTGATCGCTTCTTTTGCCGCGTATGCCTTCGCTTGGCTGCGGTTCCCGGGCCGCAAAACACTGTTCGTGATCATTATCGCCATGCTCGTGATTCCGATTCAGGTCGCACTGATTCCTGTGCTTAAGGATTATACCGCACTGGGTCTGAACGGAAGCTATCTGGGGATCTGGCTGGCGCATACCGCCTTCGGTCTGCCGCTGGTCACCTATTTCATGTATAACTTCATCAGCCAGCTGCCTAAGGATTTGTTTGAATCGGCCTTTATTGATGGCGCGAGCCATTTCACCATCTTCAGCAGACTGATTCTGCCGCTGTCCGTTCCTGCCCTGGCTTCCATCGGGATCTTCCAATTCCTGTGGGTATGGAATGATTATCTGGTCTCGCTGATCTTTATCGGCAACCAGCCTTCGGTTCAGGTTATGTCGATGAAGATCGCCGATCTGGTCGGCTCGCGCGGTAACGACTGGCATCTGCTGACCTCGGCGGCGTTTATTTCGATGCTGATGCCGCTGGCGATTTTTTTCCTGCTGCAAAAGTACTTCGTCCGCGGCCTGATGGGCGGTTCAGTGAAAGGATGATGTAGAGCTGGAGGGTTCATAAGAGTCTCGCGATCAGGAGGAGATGTTCAAGATGAAGATGAAGCCCTATGAGCATCCGGCGGCACTGTATCCCTACCGGGATTGGAGCCTTGGTGAGGATGCCTACGAGGATGAGCACAACCAGAGAAGCGAGAGCGTGTTCGCGCTGGGCAACGGATATATCGGCATGCGCGGCAATTTTGAGGAAGGTTATCATGGCCTGGCGGGAACCTCGGTGGCCGGCAACTACTTGAACGGATTCTTTGATTCTGAGCCCATTGTGTATCCCGAGGGGGCGTACGGGTATCCTGAGCGCAACCAGGCCATGCTGAATGTAACCGATGCCCGGATCATCGAGCTGAGTATTGAAGGCCATGCCTTCCATATGAACAGTGGTACGGTACACCGCTACGGGCGCTGGCTGGATATGCGAAGCGGCATCCTCCACCGTGAAGTGGAGTGGGAATCGCCGGCAGGCCACCGTGTCCTGCTGCAGATCCGGCGGATGGTGTCCCTGAAGCATAAGCATCTCGCCGCCACTCACTACAGCGTAACGGCGCTTAATTTCGACGGTACGCTAACGTTCAGTTCCGCCATGGACGGGGATATCGTCCGGCAGGAGGCAAGCGGAGATCCCCGGCTCGGATCGGGTAGCCGTGAACCAAGCCTGCTGCTGGAAGGCACGGGTTATGATGAGACTGCAGGAATGCTGTGGATGAAGCAGCGGACCCGGCATACGCAGTTCGCACTGCTGACGGCGATGAGCCATAAGCTGCAGGCCGAGTCCGGCCATGAGGTAAGCCGCAACCTGACCGGGCCGCGGATCTCGGTATGTTATACCGCTGAAGTGCTTAGTGGACAGAGCGTTTCGCTCAGCAAGTATATTTCGTATCATACCTCCAAGGATTATGATGAAGAGGAACTGCATAACCGGAGCATGGCCGTACTGGAGATGGCAGCGGATTGCGGCTTTGACGGGCTTGCTGCTGAACAGCAGGCCTACCTGGATGTTTTTTGGAGTCACACGGATGTAGAGATTACCGGCGACCCGGCGCTGCAGCAGGGGATCCGCTTCAATGCCTTTCAGCTGCTGCAGTCTGTAGGACGTGACGGTGTAACCAATATCGGAGCCAAAGGCCTCACCGGTGAAGGCTATGAGGGCCATTATTTCTGGGATACCGAAATGTACATGCTGCCGTTCTTCACGTACACCCAGCCCGAAGTGAGCCGTGCACTATTGGAGTTCCGCTATGCCACATTAGGTAAAGCGCGGGAGCGGGCGGCAGTGATGTCGCAGACAGGGGCGCTCTATCCCTGGCGGACGATTGACGGCGCGGAGAACTCGGCTTATTTCCCGGCAGGCACGGCCCAGGCGCATATCAATGCGGATATCGCGTATGGCATCAAGCAGTATGTGCAGGCGACAGGTGATGTAGAGTTTCTCGCCGCTAAGGGTGCGGAGGTTCTGTTTGAAACGTCGCGCTTCTGGGCGGATCTGGGCCATTTCAATCCGGCACGCGGCGGAGCCTTCTGCATTGATGCCGTAACCGGTCCCGATGAATATACAGCCATTGTGAACAATAACGCCTATACGAACCTGATGGTGCGGGATCAGCTTCTGTATGCTTTTGAGACAGCTGATCTGCTCCGCCGGGAATATCCCGGAGATTACGAACGGCTGGAACGAAGTATAGGACTGAGCACGCAGGAGGCAGAGGGCTGGCTGGAGGCTGCGGAGAAGATGTATATCCCATTTGACCGGGCCTTGGGCATCTATGCACAGGATGATACGTTTCTTAGCAAGCGGAAATGGGATTTCGAGCGCACCCCGGCGGATAAGTATCCGCTGCTGCTGAACTATCACCCGCTCGTGATCTACCGCCACCAGGTGCTGAAGCAGGCCGATCTCGTTATGGCATTGTTCCTGCTTGGTGACCAGTTCAGCCTGGCCGACAAAATCCGCAATTATCAGTATTATGAGCCGCTGACGACCCATGATTCTTCCCTGTCCCCGTGTATTCACAGCATCGTCTCCGCTGAAATCGGTGACTTGGCAGGTGCCTATGCCTACTTTGACCGCACGGTGCGGATGGACCTGGATGATATCAACCGCAACGCTAAAGACGGGCTGCACATGGCGGCAATGGCAGGCTCGTGGATGTCGATAGTGAACGGCTTCGGTGGAATGCGCCAGTATGACGGCGTGCTGTGCTTCCATCCGGCGCTGCCGGAGCAGTGGCAGAGCTACCGCTTCAAAATCACATCCAGGGGCCAGCTGCTGGATGTGTATGTAGACCGTGAGGCGGCAGTTTATACGCTGCTTGAGGGGGAAGGCCTCACGATCCGGCACCTGGAGCAGACGCTGCAGCTGTCTCCGCGGGAGCCGGTGACCGTGTCGCTTGCGAGACGGCTGGAAGCGGTGATTTTCGATCTGGACGGTGTGATTACCGACACGGCCGAATATCATTATCAGGCCTGGCAGGCGCTGGCCCATGGCCTGGGGGTGCCCTTCAGCCGGGAGAAGAATGAACGGCTGAAAGGCGTGAGCCGCATGGAGTCGCTGGATATTATCCTGGAGGAAAGCGGCCTCGCCTTCACGGAAGCCGAGAAGCAACGGCTGGCGGAGCAGAAGAACGATCATTACAGGGAAATGATCGGGCGGATCACCCCGGAGGATCTGCTGCCGGGGATCCCGGAGCTGCTGGATTCCCTGCGGGAGCGGGGAATCCTCTTGGGGCTGGCCTCGGCGAGCCTGAATGCTCCGCAGATTCTGGAGCGTCTCGGCGCAGCCCGCTGGTTCCAGGCGATCGCCGACCCGGCTAGTCTGCGGAAGGGCAAGCCCGACCCGGAGATCTTCCTGCAGGCGGCGGAGCTGCTTGGGGTCACGCCGGGCCATTGCATCGGCGTGGAGGATGCGGCAGCGGGCGTAGCCGCGATCAAGGCTGCCGGCATGAAGGCAGTGGGCATCGGTAGCGCAGCTCAGCTTGGCGCGGCTGATCTGCTGGTACCCGGGCCTTCGGGGCTGAGTGTTGAGAAGCTTATGGAGCTAATCCAGCTCTAAATGGAAATACCCCGTCTACCCTCCATGGTTGGAGGAGAGACGGGGTATTCGCATTTAGAACTACGTTCCGGAATGGAGGCTCTGTTCCGAATATGTATTAGAGCCAGCCGGTTACAGCAGATGTTGATCCGGGAAGATTTGCTCCAAGTGATGCTTCATGTGATCTAGATAATCTTCAATTAACCATTGCAGGGTGACGGTTCCGCCGTTCTCCATGAGGAAAACAAGCGGGTTCTTCTCACTGCCTTTCAATCTAAATTAAAAATATTGAAATTCCGGAAAAATAGGCTGATCCCGGTTCACATTACGGCTAGTATGGGAGAGGTGGTTGTATTTCGTACAACTACAAACGCGTCTCACGTTTGCTGTTCGCAATCCACCGCTTTCGTCATGCGGTTCGCTCTCGCCTAAGCTTTATGTCGTGGCCCCTACCGCGAGTTCTACCGGCAAAATATTCTCGGCAGCAACGGAGGCGCCTTCGACCTGCTTCACGATCAATTCTACCGCCAGCCGGCCCATCTCATCCATCGGCTGGCGGATGGATGAGATGGCGGGATGGAAGAGGCTGCGCAGTGCGATTCCGTCATAGCCGATAATCCGCACATTTTCAGGCACGCTGCGGCCGCTCTCCCGGCAGGCTTTCAGTGCGTAGGCAGCGATAAGGTCGCTGCCGGCGAAGATGCCGTCAATCCCGGGATGCTCCCGGAACAGCTGCTCCAGCAGCCTTTCATAAGCCTGCATATCGAAACTGTTATTGTCCGTATGCAGTGAAGTTTGCCATACGCCATGCTCCCGGGCCGTATCGGCAAAAGCCTCATACCGGAGGTGGGATAAGAGGTTCAGCTGAGGATGACCGCCAATATGGGCGAGCTTCCGGCAGCCCTTTTCTATTAATAATGTGGTAGCCAGCTGTCCTCCGGCATAGTTGTCTGAACAGACATAAGGGATATCCGGTGAAATCTGCCGGTCAAAGGTGACCAGGGGCAGATTCATTTGCCGGTAAGCTTCTACTTCCAGCGTATGACTGCCCATAATGATGCCGTCGACCCGGCTTGCGCGCAGCATATCGATATACTCAAGCTCTTTGATTTTGTCTTGTTGGGAGTTGCAGAGCAGCAGCTTATACCCGTTCCGGTAGGCATGCTCCTCAATCCGGCTCGTCAATTCACCGAAGAACGGCAGTGAGACGTGGGGAATAATCAGTCCGATAATATTGGACCTGGAGCGGCTCAGCGAACGGGCCAGCTCATTGGGTCTGTAGTTTAGTTCCTCCATCGCGGCATAGACCTTTTTCTTCAGTGCGTCGCTTAAGTAGCCTCTGCTGTTCAGCACCCGGGATACGGTTGTCGCTGATACGCCCGCTTTGAGGGCTACGTCTTTTATGGTAGGCATAACATAAGGTCTCCTGTCTAAGGGGTTACTGCTAATTTATTCTATCCCCTATGCCTTAAGCTGTCTAGAAAACCCCGGTTTGAAAAAATAAACGTTCCCCGTATAATTAAATGAAAACGATATATAAAGAGGGAAGCTGAAGCTGGTCAACGAATTAGTATATTGTCGAAACTCCTCGTTTTGTGATGCGGCTCCAAAGGGTGTGGGGACCTGCCTTTGGAGTATGAGGAAGACTTTGGGATAGATGCATGGGGGTATACTAATGGGCGTAGGGAGATTTCATCTCAAAGGTTTGCAGAGCTGGCTTGTGCCTCTGATTCTGTGTGTCATGCTGTGGGCATTTCTGTATCCGACATTCACCGCCAGCGCCGAGGAGGCTCTTCCGAAGAATGTGCTGGTACTTCATTCCTATCAGAAGGGTTTCGAGTGGACGGATGAACAAAGCACGGGTATCGAAGAGACTCTGAAAGGTACAGGCAATGTGCCTTTGATCTATACGGAGTATATGGACTGGAAACGCTACCCAAGCCAGGAAAATCTCCAGCAATTGTACAATAGATTGAAGTTCAAATACCAGAATAGCCCTATCGATGCCATCATTACCACAGATGACGCCGCGCTTAGCTTCGCCTTGAAATACCGGCAGGAGCTCCTGCACGATGCGCCGATTATATTCAGTGGTGTCAATGAACGGGGTGTGGCCAGCATCCGGGACAAGCATAATCTGACCGGTGTGATCGAACAGATCAACTCTTCCCAAACGATACAAATGGCACTGCATATTAACCCCCTGATCCGCAAGGTGTATGTTGTATTTGACAACTCTGAAAGCGGACTCTCCACGGGCCAAATGGTTATGGATCAGATTACCTCGCTCCATCGGGGTCTCGAGATCATTCCTATGAACCGTTTCTCCATTGAACAAATCAAACAAAACGTCTCTTCCCTTTCTTCAGACAGTATTGTGCTGATGACTACATATTATAGCGATTCCACCGGCAGAATTATCGAGTTTGATAGATTCGCCAGTGAGCTGGCGGACAGCAGCAGCGTACCGGTATACCATTTATATGATTTCGGCCTGAACCATGGAGCTTTTGGCGGAAGCCTGATTAGCGGCAAAATCCAGGGCCAGACTTCAGCCAGCCTGGCGCTGCGTATTCTTCAGGGGGAACATGCCGATGAACTGCCCATTGTTACAGATGGCACCAAACGGAATGTTTTCGACTATAACGAGCTTCGGCATTTTGACATTTCCGTGAATAAGCTGCCGAAGGGCAGCGAGATTATCAACAAACCTTTTTCCTTCTATGAAACCTATAAGACGCTGGTTCTGAGCATTATCGCTGCTTTTGCCGTGCTGGTGACCTTTATCTTTATCTTGTTGTTCTACGTCCAGCTGGTGAAGCGGATGAGAAGCAACCTGGAGAAAAGCAATGAGCGCTTTAGTCTCGCTGCCTATGGTTCGGATGCGGTGATCTGGGACGTGGATATGTCCACAATGATCTATTATTTCTCGGACAGCTGGTATGAGCTGCTGGGCTATGAACGTGATGAGATTAATGAGAGCCATGGGGGATGGAGGGACATTGTCCATCCTGAGGATGCAGAGCAGCAGGAAAAAGCGCGGTCACAGCATCTGGAGGGACGCTCTTCCTATTATTATGCGGAATACCGGATGCGCTCTAAGTCAGGGGAGTATAAATGGTTTCAGGCCCGGGGTAAAGTGCTGCGGAATGCAGCCGGAGGGTATGTCCGTTTTGCAGGATCGATGATTGATGTTACGGACCGTAAGGGCTATGAGAGTAAGCTCCAAATGAGCTATCAGGAGCTGGAGTCCACTTATGAGGAGCTTACGGCACTGCAGGATGAGCTTCTGGAGCAGTATAACAAGGTCGTGGAGAATCAGGAGCTGCTGCAGACCAGTGAAGAGAAATACCGGTATTTGGCCTATAACGATATCCTGAGCGGTCTGCCAAACCGTCTGTCACTCTCTGAAGAGCTGGAGAATTTTATCGAAGAGCATCCGGACGGGCAAGCCGCACTCTTTTTTCTCGATATCGATAACTTTAAATACATTAATGACACCATGGGCCACACCTTGGGTGATCAGCTGCTGGTGAAGGCGGGTGAACGGCTGCTGGAATTATCAGACGGGCGGTGTTTGCATTTCCGTTTTGGCGGGGATGAGTTTGTGATTCTGATCAAGGATATTGACGGATATTCTGAGGTGGTTTTCTGTGCGGAGTCGCTGGTTCAGGGCTTCGGTGAGCCTTTTGAGCTTAATGACAGCAGTGTGCATATCTCGGTCAGTATCGGAATTGCCAGGTATCCGGAGAATGGGACCAGTGCCGGTGAGCTGTTGAAGAATGCCGATATCGCGATGTATAAGGCGAAGGAGGAAGGCAAGGGCACTTATGTCATGTATGGTGAGGAGATGCAGCGGCATTTTGATGAACGGATGATTGTGGAGCATCACTTAAGAAATGCGATTGCGAACAATGAGTTGTCGCTGCACTATCAGCCGCTGGTGGATATCGGCTCAGGAGACATCTGGGGCTTTGAGGCATTGCTCCGCTGGAACAGTCCTGTGCTTGGCTTTGTGTCTCCGCTGTCATTTATCACGATCGCCGAGGATTGCCGGCTGATTGTTCCGATTGGCGAATGGGTCCTCCGGAATGCCTGCCGCTTCACGAAGGAGCTGCACGCACAGGGTTACGAAGGTTATCGCATCTCGGTCAATATCTCAGTGATCCAGCTGATGCTGGATGACTTCACGGAAATGGTACTGACTATACTTAGGGAAACTGGGCTTGCACCGGAGTATCTGGAGCTGGAGATTACGGAGTCGATCTTTATGGAATCCTTCGAAGCGATCAGCTCCAAGCTGGAATCTCTGAAGCAGAAGGGGATTGGTATTGCGCTGGACGACTTCGGGACAGGTTACTCCTCACTGAGTTATCTGAAGCAGCTGCCGATTACCACACTGAAGATCGATAAGTCTTTTATCGACAGTATTGATGCACCGAACAATATGTCGCTGGCCAGCTCCATTGTCACTATCGGACATGATATGGGACTGAACGTAACCGCCGAAGGCGTAGAGACACAGGACCAGCTGGCTTTCCTGGAGCGTACAAACTGTGATAAGATCCAGGGCTACTTTATCAGCAGACCGATCCCGGAAAAAGAGGTCGTCGCCTGGGTTGCCGCCAGAACTGCCGGCTGAACCTGAGGAGAATTTGAGAGTCAATGTCCGAAGCGCAAATGGCCAATCCGCTCTGAAACAACGGCAGAAACGCCGTTGTTGGAGCGCCGATGGCAGCCACTGTAGAGAGGGTAATCATTTGTACCTTTTTTCAGGGTGCAATAGCTTCTACTTCAATTTCAATCAGCAGATCGGGGTCGATCAGCGCTTGTACCTCAACCATTGTCGCAACAGGCTGAATATCCTTGAAAAACTCCCCATGAGCTTTTCCGAATTCCTCCCATTTGGAGATATCCGTAACAAACATTCTGGTTCTTACAACATTTGCGAGGCCTGCGCCCAATTCGCCAAGCGCCTTCTCAATAATCTCCAGGATATACCGGGTCTGCCCATAGGGATCCCCTTTACCGACAACTTCCCCGTCCTTCATCGCTGTTGTTCCTGCCACTTCAATTCGGGTCCCAACCCGGATGGCCCTGCAGTACCCTACAGTTGACTCCCAAGGCGAGCCTGTAAACACTTGTTTTCGCTCCATAATGGCTCCTCTCCATTCTAGGCTTGTTCTATTTTTTTGTGGTGCTGTTTCCAGCATCCTAAACCATATATCCTATCTAAACTGATATTTACCCATACGTAAGTTCTTTAGCTCATTTCATATCCTCTGTATTTCAGCGGTTGTCCCCGGGAGCAGCTTCTACGCTGTGAATGTAATCCTTCATTTGAAGCATATCCAGCAGGGCAATCTCCCTGCCCTTGAACTGAATCCAGCCCTGATCACGCAGAATCCCCATTTCACGGGAAAGTGAAGGCCTTGCTGTATTTAAATGCTCTGCCCATTCTTTCCTGCTGAAAGGAAGGCGGATCTGATCGGAAGACTGCAGTTCGGCCTGTTCCAGCAGGAAATCGACAATCCGGCGCCGCAATGGGCCTGCGGAGAGTATCTCGATTTTCCGGTTGACCAGCACCAGACGCTCGGACAGGTTCTCAATGAACCGGGTCAGCATGTCTGTATCTGCCGTGAACATGCGCAGGAGCTCCTGCTTGCCGATGAACATAATGGTACAGGGGTCAGCGGCGGTTGCCGTGGCGGGAACGCTGTTGTTCCTGCGGAACAGTACGGCTTCGCCAATGGTCTGACCTTGATTCAGATGGGCGATGGTGACACCGCTGCCGGTAGGATGGTTCTTCTGCACCTCCACCCGCCCGGAGAGCACGATGCCTAGACGGTCAGCCGTATCACCCTCAGCCAGGATTACGGCTTTCTTCGGATACTCGCTGACGGTGTAGATCATCTTTTGCAGCAGCGCTTCAATCTCTTCCACAGACCGTCCCCGAAACAGCAGACAGGCCTGCAGCACAGCAGGGTGCGGTTTCATAGATTTCCTCCTGAATTTTAAGTATCCGGTAACATCCGTTACCGATTGTTCGACGAAAGTCTACTACAATTACTGGTAACTGTAAAGGCGGGATGAAGAGGTCCTCGCAAGGTTCCAATAACCCATAAGGAGTGAATGTGAATGAGCGAAATGTTCTGTTTTCAATGTCAGGAGGCAGCAAAGGGGTCAGGCTGTACGATCCAGGGCGTCTGCGGCAAAACCAGCGAGGTGGCTAATCTCCAGGATCTGCTGCTGTATACGCTAAAAGGCATTGCGATCTTTGCACAGCGGGGCCGCGAACTCGGGATCACCGATCCGGCTACGGAGAAATTTATGACCGGGAGCATGTTTGCCACCATCACCAATGCAAACTTCACCCCGGAGCATTTTACCGCAAGCATCAGGGAAGGTGTGAGGCTTCGTGACCAGTGGAGAGACAGACTGAAGCTGGCAGGGGCAGAGGTTGCCCTTACCGGTCATGACGCAGCCCTCTGGTTTGCCGGTACGGACGAGGAGCTGATGCTGAAAGCACAAGAGGTAGGTGTTCTGGCCACAGAGCATGAGGATATCCGTTCCCTGCGCGAGCTGCTGACCTATGGGCTGAAAGGGATGGCGGCCTATATGGAGCATGCGGCGGTGCTGGGTTATTACGAACCCGGTGCACAGGCTTTTATGGAAAAAGGGTTGGCTGCGGCACTGGATGACACACTAAGTGGTGATGAGTTGACGGCACTTGTTCTGGAATGCGGGAAGCTGGGTGTGGATGTGATGGCGCTGCTGGACCGGGCGAATACAACGACTTATGGCAACCCGGAGATCACCAAGGTGAATATCGGCGTGGGAACCCGTCCGGGAATTCTGATCAGCGGGCATGACCTGAAGGATATGGAGGCGCTCCTGAAGCAGACGGAAGGGACCGGAGTGGATGTGTATACACACAGTGAGATGCTGCCGGCCCACTATTATCCTGCCTTCAAAAAGTACAGCCATTTCGTAGGCAATTACGGGAACGCCTGGTGGAAGCAAACCGAGGAATTTGCTAGCTTTAATGGTCCGATTCTGATGACTACGAACTGTATTGTACCTCCTAAGGAGAGCTATATAAACCGTCTGTACACCACAGGTCATACCGGCTTCCCCGGAGTGCAGCATATTGCGGCTGATGAGAACGGAGAGAAGGATTTCTCTGCGGTCATCGAACAGGCCAAGAACTGCGATGCACCGACTGAAATCGAGACCGGAGAGATTGTTGGCGGCTTCGCCCATGCTGCGGTAATGAATGTGGCCGATCAGGTGGTAGAAGCGGTACAGAGCGGCGCGATCAAGCAGTTCTTCGTGATGGCAGGCTGCGACGGCCGGATGAAGAGCCGGAATTACTATACCGATTTCGCTGCCGAACTGCCGGAGGATACAGTGATCCTGACGGCGGGTTGCGCGAAGTATAAATACAATAAGCTGGCGCTTGGTGAGATCGGCGGGATTCCCCGCGTGCTGGATGCCGGACAATGCAACGACTCCTATTCTCTGGTCGTTATTGCGCTGAAGCTGAAAGAGGTATTCGGATTGGATGACATTAATGATCTGCCGATTGCCTACAATATTGCCTGGTACGAGCAAAAGGCAGTTATTGTCCTGCTGGCCCTGCTGCATCTGGGGGTCAAGAATATTCACCTCGGCCCGACGCTGCCGGCCTTCCTCTCCCCGAACGTGGCCCAGGTGCTGGTAGACACCTTCGGGATTAGCGGTATTACAACTGTAAAAGAGGATATGGAGCATTTTATCGCTGCTGTGTAACAAGTGCTCTTTCTTGAAATAAAGCAACCATATATAGTCATGTAAAACAGCGATTCTCCGATATTGGAGAATCGCTGTTTTCGTGATTGATCTGCCGCCGTTGGCTCCACAGATGAACTGTGACTGGCATGCGCCTAAGGGAACTGTGCGAGCTGTGAGCCCCACACAGTTCGCCCAGTCTGTTCAACCAAAGGTATTTATACCTTTGAATGTGGCCAAGTGAGCTCAGTCTGCTCAACCAAAGGTATTTATACCTTTGAATGTGGCCAAGTGAGCCCAGTCTGCTCAACCAAAGGTATTTATACCTTTGAATGTGGCCAAGTGAGCTCAGTCTGCTCAACCAAAGGTATTTATACCTTTGAATGTGGCCAAGTGAGCTCAGTCTGCTCAACCAAAGGTATTTATACCTTTGAATGTGGCCAAGTGAGCCCAGTCTGCTCAACCAAAAGTATTTATACCTTTGAATGTGGCCAAGTGAGCCCAGTCTGTTCAACCAAAGGTATTTATACCTTTGAATGTGGCCAAGTGAGCCCAGTCTGTTCAACCAAAGGTATTTATACCTTTGAATTCGGCCTTCGGTACCAAAACAAAGGCCCGTTAGGATGCCCTTGGCCAGCCCTTTTTTCTTATGCCGCTTCCGTTACGGCAGCCGGTAGTAGGCGAACGGCTCGCCGTGCCGGAAGGCCCGGCTGGCTTCGTCCAGCCGGTGCAGGGTTCCATCGTCCAGAGTGAGTGAAGCGCTCTGAATGCTTTCTTGCAGCTGCGCGGTCTTCGTAGCGCCGACAATAACGGTGGAGACGGCTGGCTGGTGCATCAGCCAGGCCAGCGACAGCACGGTGGGGGAGGTCTCCAGCTCAGTGGCGATGCCTCCCACCGCATCGCCAAGGGCGATCCGGTCTTTGTTCAGGAAGCGGCTGAAGTTCGGATCGGTCTGCGCTCTGGAGCCGGCAGGCGCAGGCCCGCTCCCGCCATATTTGCCTGTGAGTATACCTCCGGCCAGCGGGAAGTAAGGGATAATGCCGATTCCCTGATCCAGACAGAGGGGAAGCAGCTCGCCCTCTGGGGTGCGGTCGGCAAGAGAATAGCTGGTCTGAATGGAGACATACTTGACCAGATTGCGGGCTTCGCTAATTCCCAGTGCCTTCATGAGCTCCCAGGCGGCATAATTGGAAGCGCCGATATAGCGGACCTTGCCTGCGGATACCATATCATCTAAGGTACGGAGGGTTTCTTCCAGCGGTGTATAGGGATCGAAGGTATGTATCTGATACAGATCCACATAGTCTGTCTTCAGGCGGCGCAGGCTTCCCTCCAGCTCCTGCATCAGATGATGACGGGAAGAGCCGCTGCCCCCGGGTCCTCCATGTACCGGCAGCCCTGCCTTGGTAGCCAGGACCGCTTTCTGCCGTCTCCCCTCAAGCGCCAGTCCGATAATTCGCTCCGATTCTGTCCCGGCATAAATATTCGCGGTATCTATAAAGTTAATTCCCAGATCGAGCGCGGCATGAACAATGTCAATGGAGGTCTGCTCATCGGCTCTTTTTCCAAATGCATTGGTTCCGAGGCCCAGCGCAGAGACCTGCAGCCCGCTGTGGCCCAAACGGTTAAATTTCACTTCATCTCACTCCTTTTTCATTCCATCTGAACAGTTATACTCGTCCGTCCTGGATGGACTTGGTACAGCAGTACCGGACTCCGAGGTTAGCCGCAGCGCGGTATCCATGAACAATCTGACGGCAATCGAAACTTCTGCAAGGGAGTTGACCGCGAGATGAATATCCCGGTAGGCATCGGGAGCAAGCTCCCGGATAATCACACCCGGAGGAAGCGAGAGCAGTGAGAGCTGGGACATCACGCCCACAGCCAGCCCTTCCTTCACCATACTCAGTGCAGTCATATAGCTGCTGACCTCATATTTTACATTGAGGTTACTGTCAGCCCTCTTGAATAAATCAACTACCGGAGGCTCATACCCGGATCTGCAGATCAGCATCGGCTCATCTTCCAGATCCTTCACGCAAATGACATGCTTGTGCCGGAGCGGATGGTCATCCTGGAGTACAGCATACAGCTTCTCCCGATAAAGCGGAACGGAGTCGAACTCCCCTTCCGGCGGAATGATCAGTCCCACATCGATGATCCGGGCTTCCAGCCATTCCTTCACCTCGGCTACGGTTCCTTCAAACAGCCTGATCTCAATTTCGGTGTAGCTTGCCGCGATTTCGCGAATAATCTTCGGTACCAGGTGGGCCGAGGCAACCGGAAATGCCCCGATCCGGATCAGCCCCTTCTCTAGCCCCTTCTCAGCGGCGATCTCCTGTTCCACTTTGTCATACCCGATCAGAATCTCGCGGAAAACAACAAGGACGCGCTTGCCAATATCGGTCAGCATCAGCCCGTTGCGCCGGTCCCGCAGCAGCAGCTTTACCGCAAGCTCCGCCTCCAGTGCAGAGATTGCCCGGCTGACTGCCGGCTGGGTCATATTCATTTCCAATCCGGCTTTGGTGAAGCTGCCGCTTTCGGCGATGCTGACAAACAAACGAATTTGAGTATTATTCATATCAGATTTGGTATGCCCCTTATGAGTATAATTCATTTCAATTATAACTAATTTTAATGTATCATTAGGTTGAAAATAGAACAAGAGGTGAATACATGCATCAGCAGAGAAAGACCATTGCTTTGCTTATCTTTCTGGTTATTGTCTGGGGCATCAATTGGCCTCTTTCCAAAATTGCTCTACATTACGCTCCGCCGCTTTTGTTTGCTGGCATCCGAACCGTGATCGCCGGTATAATTCTGATATTCGCTGCGCTTCCGAAGTGGAAGAAGCTTGATTTTAAGCGGCTGTGGCCGGTCTATCTGATTTCGGCTTTTCTAAGTATCGTCTTCTATTATGGCTTCCAGACCATTGGCCTGCAGTATGTGCCCTCCGGCCTGTTCTCGGCCATTGTCTTCCTGCAGCCGGTGCTGCTCGGTATCTTCGCCTGGATCTGGCTGGGGGAGAGCATGTACGGCCTGAAGCTGGCCGGTCTCCTGCTTGGTTTTCTCGGTGTGGCCTCGCTCAGCATCGGCGGCTTCAACGGGAGCATCTCGGTCCAGGGAATTGTGCTCGCCTTGGCCAGTGCGCTCAGTTGGGCGTTTGCCACCGTCTATACCAAACGCAATGCGGCGCGGGTAGATATGCTCTGGATGACCGCCATGCAGATTATGATCGGCGGCATCATTCTGCTGGCTGCAGGGTCGGTGACCGAGAGCTGGGCGGATATCACCTGGAATGCGGCTTTTATCTTGAACACCCTGTTTATTTCCGTATTTGTGATTGCTCTGGGCTGGATGGTATATTTCAATCTTATTAAGGATGGGGAGGCGGGCAGAGTAGGTTCATTCACCTTCCTGATTCCGCTAATCTCTATAGGTTCAAGTGTCGTGCTGCTGCATGAGCAGATTACCTTGAATCTGGTGATTGGCCTGCTGCTTATTGTGAGCAGCATTGTTCTGGTTAATGTTAGAATAAGCCGAAGAACCCTAAGACGTCCTACTCATTAATTGGAGGTGTACCATGTATATCAAAGCTTCTGAACAAACGGCGCATGATAACTACAAGCTGCTGATCGGCAGTATTATTCCCCGGCCCATTGCCTTTGTCACCTCGATGAACGAACAAGGCGTAGTGAACGCCGCCCCATTTAGCTTTTTTAATATTGTGAATGATGAACCTCCAATGATTATGATCTCCTGTGTGCGCAAGGCAACCGGAGAGATGAAGCACACCGCAAGCAATATTCTGGGAAATGGAGAGTTTGTTGTACATATCGTGGACGAGGATAATGTTGGCGCCATTAATCATACCTCGATCAATGCCCCTGAAGGCATCAGCGAGGTGGAGTTGGCTGGACTTACGCCAATACCCGGGCAGATGATCCGGGTTCCGCGTATAGAGGAGTGCAGGATCGCCATGGAATGCCGCCTCGTACGGCATGTGGAGCTGGGACACTGCGATATGCTGGTCGGTGAAGTGCTCTGTTTCTATATAGAGGATGAACTGATTCAGGGCGGGCGCATTGACGCTGCCAAGCTGAAGCCGGTCAGCCGTCTTGCCGGAGCTTCTTATGCGGCCATCGGCCGGACGTTTGAGCTAGAAAGACCCCAGTACGAATCTTGAGCGCTCGGAAAAGAGACCCAGCAGGATGCCGCCACGCGGCTCTGCAGGGTCTCTTTGTTTTTTTGGCGATTCATGCTGTATGTAGAGGATTCTGGTGGTTATTCGATGGGAATAGCGCCGGATTCTCTGCATTTTTGTTTCAGGCTCTTGGCTGTAAACGTAATTCCCCCGCCGGGTTTAGCAATCTCTAAGGAATACCCGTCTATGGTTACTGATGCATTATGAATGGCGCTAGCTGTGATTTGCTGGCCTGCCACAAGGAGCGATCCGGGAAGGGACTCACCGCTGACATTCTGAGCTGTGATCGTTCCCTCTGCTTCCATAGCGGAGTCGGAGCACATGGAACCATCCTTCGCAAAATAAATATCGCCGCAGGAACACAGCGTGCTCCGGCCAATCCCTTCCCCATGAATATGGATATCTCCGCCGGATTTAATGATGCTGTTCTGTGCCCCCGAAATATCGATCCGGACTTGCTCCTCCTGCATGAGGGAGATTCCCTCGATAAGGTTTTTAAGCAGACTCAGAAAAGAGCCTATTCCCGCATCCGTAATGAGGTCGGTAAAATGTCCGGGTCTCAGAAAAATATCCATCATGTGCCTCACAATTTTGGTATCCTGCGGGTAGTCAGCGCTCAAGTCCGACAACAGTTCCCGCATATCGCTAATCAGAAGGGGAAGATGCTCATATTTGCTCTCCAGCAGCAGCATAATGACTAGGCCGTACTTTACCGTCTGCATCGTGGACTCGACCGTCTCGGCAAGGTTCTTAGCTGCTTCTCTCAGACTGGAGATCTCTTGGATCAGCAGCTCAGAAAAGCTGCACAGACGGTGGTGTGCGGCGCCGAACGCTCCGGCATACAATTCACTATCGACGGCCTTGCCGCTGATAAATATACTGCCTGTTGCTGCAATTCTGGAATTGTGAACGTCACCGTATATGTATACATTACCCAAGGCTTCAATCACCGTGTTCTTGTTCAGAGGATGAGCTGCAATGACATCTCCCGGGAACCTGATGGTGGCTGGTTCCACGGCATCATTCTGCGGAACCACATAGGTTTGGGGGAAATCAATCGTTTTCACAAAGGTTCCGTTTCCGGTAATACGCGGTCTGCCTTTACAGCGGGCAGAGATCTGTCCCCCCGGAAGCAGTGACGCATAATGTCCGGTCAATAGAGTAAGGTCCCGCGGCGGGGGCGGGGGAAGGACACCTCCGTACACGGTGAATCCAGGCAGGCCCTCTTGGGGTGGCAGCTTCTGTGCAAACACTTCGCCTTCCTGGACAGTAAGGAATTCACCGTGGCAGGATTCATCTTCAGAAAGGCATGTCCCCTTAAATGCATTTTCTATTTTCTTCTGAAACAGCAGCTCCAGCCTCGCATTGGTCCCGGGTACGGGAGCCTTGCCTTCTGCTATGCAGACAGGAAGATAGGTCGGGTTGTTCAGCTCCTCATAGAGAGCGGGGATGTTGAGCGAGCTGACAATGGAGCTTTTCTCAAGGCCAGACATAATCTGCGCTATCGACAGAACGGACAACAAGGAATCACGGTTCATTTCTGCACGTACAGTGACATTGGCTGAAGCCGGACTGTTGACCAGGTTCCAGGCATATCTTTCGGCACGGTAAAGCGTAAAGTACACTTTGAGCTTATCATCGGATACGGTAATCTGGTATTGTGGCTTCTCGCAAATCTCCCAGGTGAGATCATCTGCAGACGTGATTGGAGTTGGCTCTGTGAGGGTTTGTCCATTGATCTTAAGAATTACGGGATGGACAGCTGAAATTACAGCCGGCATGCCGCCAGGCAGAGGAGGGGTGATGAAAATTTGGTTGTTCTGGATAATGATAACGCCGTTCTTCGCTCTGTCTGTTCCGCCAAACGTCTGAGCATCCACAGAATAAAGATCCATGAGATCGTGCTTTCCAAGAAGCATGGAAGCAATGAACTCGTACCGTGAACGTTCGATAATATGCTGCGGCATTCTCGTAACCTCACTTTTCGTATAATCAATGGTATCTGTACAGAAAGAACATCATGGAGCCGTGATGCGATATCTTGGGATATCCGACCAAATGGCGTCTCTATTGGCAACCTGGCGACCATAAAACAGCAATAACTGTACTCTTAGGCCCATGGCTTTGCGTCCTGTCCTTTCAGACAGTTTGCCTTTAGGAATAGATCAATGATATATACTCAGTACAAGGCCCATTTAAATCGACTACAATCGACAAAAAAATGGTCAATACTGGCACTCTGTCCAATAAAAACTTCAGCAAACAACATTAATTCTAGTACTTAAGTAGCGAATTTTCAACTGGAATAATTGATTTAGACTATAAATAATGATAAATGTAACTAATTGTTGATTTATTGTAAATTAAATGTAATTAAGGATTTTTTTCTGTTTATTGAATTCTAAACTAAAAGGGGATTTAGCGGGGGATTATGGCCGATACTCCAGAAAAAAAGGACGCTCCCAAGCCTAAAGCTTGTGGGAGAGTCCTTTTTGTATGAAGTGTATAGCGCGGGCTGCCTCAGTCTTGCTGTTCTGCGGTGCGGCTGATATCACTACGTAGTCGGCCTGTTCGATTTCCTCCAGCACCCGGTTCAGGTGGGAGAAGACCGCGCCGAGATCGCGGATGGAAGTCAGTGAGCATTGTCCCTGCAGCTCCGAGAACCAGGCTAGCTGAAGATCACGGGCCCGGCGCAGTGACTCGGGAAGCGAATGCTGACTTTCGGCATCTGAGAGTGTTTTGGTACCATAGAGCGCGATACAGTCTGCGGTGGCAGTTACGATCTCTGCCATCCAGTCAGCCGCAGCATGATGTGTTGGCAGCAGCGCAATTTCTGAGCTGATCTCCTTGACATAGCATTGTATTTGCTTGAGATGTGCAGTGGCCTGGGAGAGTCCGCGAAGCTCGCTGCGGCACTGGTAATGCGTTAGGGTATAATGTAGTTCCTTTTGCTGTTGCTCGCTCTTGGCCAGCAGCGAAGCGGAACGTGCCAGCGTATCCGAAACCGGAGGCGCTCCCCGTCCGCCACCCGCAAGGCCGCTTAGGGCATCAGCCAGCAGCAGACTGCCTTCGAGTGCCAAGCCTTTCACCTTGACGAACCCCTTAGGCGGAACGATAATCATATTGATGATTAGCGCAATAATGACTCCGATAAGCGTTTCGGCGACCCGCCACTCGATATAATGGTCATGATAGAAGGTAAGGGCCAGAACAGAGGTTACACCGACCTGGGAGATGGCTTGGATATTAATCCGGCAGGCAGTAGCGACTCCGATACCAACCAGCAGCATCAGCAGAATGGAGAGCGCTCCGACATCGAAGAATCGTCCCACGATCAAGCTCACAATTCCGCCAAGCACAACGCCGGTCATCCGGTATACACCCTTTTCAAAGGAAGCCTTGACGCTTCCCTGAGTGATCAGAATTGCCGCCAGTGGAGCGAAATATAAGTAGCTGTCTCCATACAAGGTGTGCACCGTCAGCCAGGAGAGTGAAGCAGCCAGTGTAACGCGTATCATATATAAAGACAGTCCGAATTTCTCCAGGCGGTCCTGTAATCCTTCGTTCATGAGGGTCATCTTCTTTCAGGTTATTAAGAGAAAAAATGAAATAACTTTCAGCCGTTTTCATTATAGCACCGCAAAACGGGCCGGAAGAGCCTTAATTTTTACGAACTTGTTAAGTTTCCGGTGCTGATTTTCACCAATGTATGCTATCGCATATATAGGACTTATCCTTTATGCTGTATATTATGGAAGTATGTCGAAGGAAGGGGGGAACTGTCGCTTATTCGCGCTGAGCATGCCATTTCGATTTCCTCCCGCAAGAAGCGGGTAAAATAGGTTGTATTACATAAGGTAAGGGAGGTTGTTAGCTATAGCTACCCCGGAAGGCACTATTATTTCTTTTGACCAGGTGGTTAAACAATACGACGATGAAGAGCCGGTACTAAAAGGCGTCAGCTTCGAGATCGAACGCGGCAAGTTCTATACCCTGCTGGGCCCTTCGGGCTGTGGCAAGACGACTATTCTGCGGTTGATCGCCGGCTTCGCCGAGCCCACGGAAGGCTCGATTGTTCTCAATGGCCAATTAATCAACCACATTCCCGCTAATGAACGGCAGGTCAATACAGTTTTTCAGGATTATGCCCTGTTTCCGCACCTGAACGTATTCGAGAATGTGGCCTTCGGACTGCGCATTAAAAAGCTTAAGAAGGATGTGATCACGCAAAAGGTGCAGGAAGCGCTGCGCTTTGTGAACCTCGTAGGCTACGATCAGCGCGCCATTAATGAAATGTCCGGCGGACAAAGACAGCGTGTAGCGATTGCCCGCGCCATCGTCAACGAGCCACAGGTGCTGCTGCTGGATGAGCCGTTATCTGCGCTGGATCTGAAGCTTCGTACAGAGATGCAATATATTCTGCGGGAAATGCAGCAGCGGCTGGGTATTACCTTCATCTTCGTGACCCATGACCAGGAAGAGGCGCTCGCGATGTCGGACTGGATCTTCGTCATGAACGGCGGACGGATCGAACAGAGTGGCACGCCCAATGATATTTATGATGAGCCGATCAACCGCTTCGTGGCCGATTTCATCGGAGAGTCGAATATTGTACCGGGTGTGATGATTGACGACTACCTCGTGGAGTGGGGCGGGCACCGGTTTGAATGTGTCGATGCGGGGCTCAAACGGAATGAGGCGGTAGAGATTGTCATTCGTCCTGAGGACCTGGAAATTACCACGCTTGAGCAGGGCAAGCTGCGCGTGCGTGTGGATTCCCAGCTGTTCCGGGGCGTACATTACGAGATCAGCTGCTATGATGAATCCGGCCATGAGTGGCTGGTCCATTCTACCCGGAAGGCCGAGGTCGGCAGTGAAATCGGGCTTTATTTTGACCCGGAAGCGATTCATGTTATGCGTTTCGGTGAAACGGAGGAAGAATTCGACAAACGTCTGGAAGCGTACGGCGAGGTGGAAAGCCATGAACAGTAAGGGCCGGTCGTATGTTCTCATCCCTTATTACTTGTGGATCGCGCTGTTTGTCATCGCACCGGTGCTGCTGGTCCTCTATTATTCCCTGTTTGACCTGGACGGGCATCTCACTCTGGATAACTATATTAATTTCTTCACACCAGTATATATGCGGATGATGCTTAACTCCTTCTGGTATGCATTCCTGATCACGGTGTTCTCGCTTTTGGTTGCTTATCCGGCAGCTTATCTGCTCACACGGACCAAGCATAAGCAGCTGTGGCTGCTGCTGATTATTCTCCCCACTTGGATTAATCTGCTGCTGAAGACGTATGCGTTCATCGGGATATTTGGCACCTTTGGGCCGATTAATAATTTCTTCGACCTGCTCGGGATCGGGGAACAGCAGATTCTGTTCACGGGTTTCAGCTTTGTATTTGTGTCGGTGTATATCTTTATTCCGTTCATGATCCTGCCGATCTTCAGCGCTCTGGAGGAGCTGAATTTGTCGCTGGTAGATGCCGCGCGCGATTTGGGCGCATCCGGGTGGACGACCTTCCGGCGGGTAATTTTCCCGCTGACGATCTCGGGAGTGCGTTCCGGCTGCATGGCGGTGTTCATTCCGGCCTTATCGCTGTTCATGATTACGCGCCTTATCGCCGGCAACCGTGTGATTACCCTGGGTACCGCGATTGAGCAGCATTTTCTGGTCACACAGGACTGGGGCATGGGCTCTACCGTTGCCGTCTTCCTGATCGTCATTATGGCGCTGTTCATGGTGCTGACGGGCGGTTCACGGAAAGGGGTGCGCTAGTGAGGAATAAAAACGGATTTGCCAACCTGTATCTGGTTCTGGTCTTCGCCGTGCTCTATGCACCGATTCTGTATCTGATGTATTACTCGTTCAATAGCGGGGGCACGATGCATGAATTCAAGGGCTTCACGCTGGAGTATTACCGCGAGGTCCTTCAGGATACCCGGCTGATGATTATTGTCATCAACACACTGGTCATTGCGCTGCTGTCTTCGGCGATGGCCACGCTGATCGCGATTATCGGCGCACTGGCCATTCAGCGTGTCCGCAGCCGGCGGGCCAAAAATACGCTGCTCTCGCTCAACAATGTGCTAATCGTCAGTCCCGACGTCATTATCGGGGCCTCCTTTCTCATCCTGTTCACCATTGTTGGCGTTAAGCTCGGCTTCACGTCAGTCCTGCTCTCGCATGTGGCATTCAGTGTGCCGATTGCTGTGCTGATGATCCTGCCGCATCTGCAGGAGATGAGCCCAACGCTGACCGATGCGGCCCGGGATCTCGGGGCCAGCCGCCGTGATGTGCTGACGAAGGTCGTGCTGCCGATTATCAAACCGGGGATTTTCAGCGGGTTTTTCATGGCCCTGACGTATTCACTGGATGATTTTGCGGTGACATTCTTTGTCACCGGGAATGGATATTCCACGCTGTCGGTGGAGATCTACTCCCGCGCGCGGCAAGGTGTATCTCTGTCGATCAATGCGCTGTCGACGCTGATCTTCCTGTTCACCATTCTGCTGGTGACCGGGTATTACTTCCTGAACCGCCGCAAGAACCGCCCGGCAGCCCCGCTCACCGAGCCTGCCGCCGAAATGGGGGTGCCTAGATGAAGCAACTGGTAAATGCTTTTCTGGCGATTCTTATTGTGGCCTTCGGGCTGATGTTCCTCGCGGCCCGGCTGAACTCGGCTGAGGGATATTCCGGGGGAAATACGCTGACCATCTACAACTGGGGCGATTATATTGAGCCTGAGCTGTTGAAGCAGTTCGAGAAAGAGACCGGAATCACGGTCATCTACCAGACGTTTGACTCCAATGAAGCTATGCTGACCAAGGTTGAGCAGGGCGGTACGAACTTCGATGTCGTGGTCCCGTCCGACTACGCCATTGCCAAAATGCGGGAAGAGAACCTGCTGCTGCCGCTGGATAAAAGCAAGATTCCGAATCTGGCCAACATCGATTCGCGGTTTATGAATCTGTCGTTCGATCCGGGGAACGTGTATTCCGTGCCCTATTTCTGGGGGACGGTCGGGATTATCTTCAACCCGGACATGACCAAGGGTATGGATTTCAGCAGCTGGGATTCCCTGTGGGACAGCAGGCTGAAGAATAATATCTTCCTTGTGGATGGTGCCCGCGAGGTCATGGGTATGGCGCTGAACAGCCTGCACTATTCGGTCAACGACAAGAATGAGGAGCATCTGCAGGAGGCGCTGGCCAAGCTTGACAGGCTCTCCCCTAACGTGAAGGCGATTGTCGGCGATGAGATCAAGATGCTGCTGGCGAATGAAGAAGCGGCTGTTGGGATCGTATGGTCCGGCGATGCTTCGGAAATCATGGACCAGAACGACAAGCTGGATTACGTGGTGCCAAAGGAAGGCTCGAACAAATGGTTCGATAACATGGTCATTCCGCGCAAGGCAGCCAACGTGGAAGGGGCACACAAGTTCATCAACTTCATGCTCCGCCCCGATGTGGCCGCCAAAAACGCAGAGTATGTCGGTTACTCCACTCCCAACATTCCGGCGCTGAAGCTGCTTCCCAAAGATATCTCCGGGGATACCCGCTTTTACCCGCCCGCCGAAATCACCGACAAGCTGGAGGTCTACGACAACCTCGGCAAACGGATGCTCGCTCACTACAACGAGCTATTCCTGCGCTTCAAGATGAACAAGAAGTGAGTGGCGAAAGGGATAGGGATGACCTGGTAATGGGCTGGGCTGAGATAGAACGGTTGGGAAGGCTGGGAAGGTTGGGAAAGATGGAAGAGATGTGAAATCCGGGAAAGCTGGAAGAGATATGAAATCCGAGAAAGCTGCGAAATCCGGAAAGTCTGGAAGGTCCAGAAAAGCTGGATAAGCTAGAAGAGCTAGAAAAGCTGGATAAGCTAGAAGAGCTAGAAGAGCTAGAAGAGCTAGAAGAGCTGGAAGAGCTGGAAGAGCTGGAAGAGCTGGATAAGCTGGAAAATCATCTATTGTTGCTGCTGTGCGAGGCTCCGGGAACGGGTCTGTACAAGCGCTTGGCAGCACACTCGGCAAAAAAAGAGCCTGACGTTGAACTACGCGTCAGGCTCTTTCCGTGGAGCCGTGGGTGGTGGAACCACGCCTAATGAGTTAAGAAGGCAGGCTGCGGCCTAAGTCGGGTGGTTTAGGCTATGGGGCCCCCGTAGCCCCCGTAGCCC